>CAZTDC010000086.1:0-5016 GCA_964612165.1 uncultured Salinivenus sp. | reverse complement strand
TGGCTCGATCCCGTTGCGGACAGCGCGCATGCCCTCCGCTACGCCACGCTCGACGATACGACCTGGAGCGATCCCACGACGATCGCCACCGGGACCGACTGGTTCGTGAACTGGGCCGATCTGCCGTCGGTGCGTCCTCTCCCCAACGGCCGCGCCGCCGCGCACTACCTGGAAAGCAACGGATCGAGGGGCCTCGCCTACGCGGTCCGCATCACGCAGGCGACGAGCGGCGGAGCCTGGCACGACCCAGTCACGCCCCACACCGACGACAGCCCCACCGAGCACGGCTTCGTGTCGATGGTCCCGTGGGGCCCGGATCAGTTGCTGGCCGTCTGGCTCGACGGGCGCACCATGACGGGCGACGGGCACGGTCAGGGGGACATGACGCTTCGTAGCGCCGTGCTTGACTCCTCCGGCGCCGTCACGACGCGCCATCTGGTAGATGATCGCACCTGCGAGTGCTGCGCGACGAGTGTCGCACGGGTGGGAGAGGAGGCGCTCCTGGCCTATCGCGATCGCTCCGGGGACGAGGTCCGCGATGTTTCGCTCGCGCGGTTCGACGGCGAAGAGTGGTCCGAGCCGACGCGCCTGCACGACGACGGCTGGACGATTGAGGGGTGTCCCGTGAACGGACCGGCCCTTGCGGCGCAGGGCGACCGGGTCGTCGCCGCCTGGTTCACGGCCGCCGGCGGCACGCCGCGGGTCAAAGCCGCGTTCTCGACGGATGGGGGGCGCCGCTTCACCGAGCCCATCGTCGTGGCCGAGGGCGAGACGAAGGGACGGGTCGACGCTGTGCTTCTGGCGGACGAGGCCGCCGTGGTGAGCTGGTTGGGGCAGGACGACGACCGCGGGCGGGTCCAGCTTCGGCTCGTTCGGCCCGACAGCACGATGGGCGCCGTCACGACGATGGCTACGCTCGCCTCGTCGTCCCGGCAGGTCGGGTTTCCCAAAGTGGTGCGGCGTGGAGATCACCTCTACGGGGCCTGGGTGGGGCAGGACGAATCAAACGGAGACTCTCGAGTCCAGGTCGGCCGAATTCTCATTCAAGCCGTTCGATAAGCGAGTAGGATCGTAATTTTTCAGTAAGTCGTCCTATAAAAGATTTCAAAGAAAAAGGCGCCTCAACCTTCTTTGCTGAAGGTGCGGACACAGTGGGCAATTTTTCTTGAACGGCACCTATTACGAAACGATTATCGGAGAATAAAAGAGCCACAAGATACAGGTTTTTTCCAGAAGTGGAGTTGGAAAAAAAGCGTCGAGTCCCCTACTCTATCGACTGAACACTCCTAACGCCGTCCTTTGGTCACGTCTGCGCTGAAAAAGCGTAGGACGGACGGGCCGCTCCGAACAAAACTGTGAATCGGAAAGGCCGCTAAGGAGGGCACCACCACTCGTCGACGACTCACCACATACACACAGTTCCTATGAGACGTTGGGTTACGATACCGATTGTAATGCTTGCCGTACTGGTCTTCGGTGCAACCGTTGCGCATGGGCAGGGAGCGACGACCGGTACGATCAGTGGAAAGGTCACAGATGCGAATGGAGAGGCACTGCCAGGGGCGAATGTTGTGGCCGTACACGTGCCTTCTGGGACGGAGTATGGTGCCTCAACGAACGAAAGTGGTCAGTATACCCTTTCCAATCTTCGCGTTGGGGGGCCGTACCGCATAACCGTGTCCTTCGTAGGGTATCAGTCAAAGCGAGAGGAAGGAATCACGCTGGATCTAGGCCAGACGTTGCGCCTCAGCTTCACACTCGAGGAGCAGACCGCCGAAATGGAAGAGTTAGAGGTAATCGGAGAAACGGGGGAGGGCATCCTCTCCTCGGAACGCGAAGGTGTAAGCACGAACATTAGCACAGAGGAGATTGAGTCGCAGCCCACGATGGGCCGCAGCATCGCCGACATCACTCGTCTGATTCCTCAGTCGTATGTCCAGAATTCGGATGACGACGGGGCCGCGATCTCCATCGGACAGCAGAACACGGACTTCAACTCGATCTACATCGACGGTGCCGTCAGTAACGACGTGTTCGGCCTTTCGGCGCAGGGGACCGACGGCGGACAGTCCGGCGCCACGCCGATTAGTTTGAGCGCGGTCGAACAGGTGTCCGTCGATGTGTCGCCCTTTCAGGTGACGAAGTCCGGTTTTACCGGCGGAGCAATCAACTTCGTTACGAAGAGTGGGACGAACAACTTCGAGGGCTCGTTTGAGTACTTCCGTCGGGGATCGGGCCTCACGCAAAGTCAACTGAGCTTTCGAGGGAACGATCTCGTTGATGGTCTTCCTTCTGCCTCGGACAATCGCTTCGTCGGAACGCTGGGGGGACCCATCATCGAAGACAAGCTCTTCTTCTTCGTCAACGTCGACATTCGGCGCTCGGAGGATGCGGTCCCGCAGCAGGGAGCCTTCGAGGGGGTCACCCTCGGAACCGGAGGGCAAAATCCGAACCAGGACAACGAAAACGAGCTGGATCAGGTCGACGAGGTCCGGGACTTCATGAGGCGAAATGCGGGGTATGATCCTGGCCTTCCCGGGGACAAGCAGAGCACCCTGGATGCGAACAAGTTCCTGGTGCGGTTCGACTACAACGTTGCGGAGAATCAGAATCTGACCGCGCGGTACTTCTACAACGAGAATAACAACCGCGATCGCTTCCAAAGCACCCAGGAGTTCCTCAACTTCTCGAACAACTCCGAGGTCTTCCCCAACACGCAGCACAACGCCATGCTGCAGTGGAGCGGGTCCTTCGGAGGGAACGTCTCGTCGAAGACGACCGCGACGTTCAAGAACGTGGTTGACGACCGCGATGTGCAGGGTGATCCCTTCCCGAGCATTACGGTCGACGACGGGCCGAGGGCTGGATTCTCGTTGGGATCGGAGCCGTTCTCCCGACCAAACTACCTGGAGCAGACGGTCGCAACGCTCTCGAACCAGACGGATATTTTCTTTGGCGATCACACCGTGACGGTCGGGACGCACAACGAGTTCTACGGCATCGATAACCGGTTCGCGATCTTCGGGCCGGGTCTCTACACCTTTGACTCCGTCGGGGACTTCGCCGAAACGGTATGCCACTACGCGCAGACCAACCAGGGAAGCTTCGGCATCAATGGGCCTGGACCCATCTGCCAGGCGCAGTACCCGAACCCGGAGCCGCAGACGGCGTTTTACATCCGTCAGTATTCGCTCCTGGACGACAATCCAGAGACCCCCGAGTTTGAGTCGCTTGCCAACGACGATACCAATCTCCGATCCGAGTTCAACTCGGTCAAACTCGGATTCTACGCACAAGATCAGTGGCAGATTACTGATCTATTCCGCCTGACATTCGGGCTTCGAGCCGACATTCCGAAGATTCTGGACGATCCGCAGAAGGCGGGCGATGCAAATAGCGGCACACTCTACGGGACGGACCTCGGGTCTTCCGATTTCGAGGGGCCGCCCGTAAATGAGTTCTATGACTTGAAAGGGGCTCGGGCGGGCCAGATGCCCGACTGGCGGGCCTTCTGGTCGCCGCGGGCCGGATTCAACTACGCGTTCGACGAAGATCGCACGACCCAGATTCGGGGCGGTACCGGCGTCTACACGAGCCGTCTCCCCTTCGTGTGGCCCGGAGGTGCGTTCCTGAATGATGGCGTGTCGGGAGATGTCGCTGTCGGGCTTGGGTTCGCGGGACCGCTCCCCCTCCGTCGTCCGCAGAATGGGCTAACCAAGTTCGACGAGGCCGGCATCTTCGGCGGGGGCGCGTTCGGTGCTCCTCCTCCTGAATCGGTCGATGAACTCCTCCCAACCGGCAATCTGTTTATCTTTCGGGAGGACTTCTCGTACCCGCGCGTCTGGCGCACCAGCTTGGCGTTTGACCGGGAGCTTCCATTCGGACTGGTTGGAACGCTCGAGGGGCAGTATACCGACCAGCTTCAGGACATTGTCGTCCGGAATGTGAACCTGAAACAGCCGAACGGGAACCTCGACGGTCCAGATGATCGCCCGATCTACCAAGCAAGTGAGTACTCGGACGGAGAACTCACCATCGATGGACGATACGGCGATATCTTCCTGCTTGACAACACGACCCGCGGGTACAGCTACGAACTCACCGCACGCCTCCAAAAGCAGCCTACGCAGGTGTGGGGCGGCGGTACGGTGCGTAGCCGAGCGTCGTACACGTACGGGGACGCCCGCAGCCTCAACACGTACGGCGGCGACACGGTTGGCTCCCTCTGGGACGACAACGAGCACGCCAGTACCACGAACAACCTCACGCTTGGCCGCTCGGAGTTTGCCCTCGGCCATCAGGTGAAGTTGTCGCTGGGCTATCGGCAGGAGGTGACGGATAATGTGGCGACGAACTTGTCCCTCTTCTACAGCGGATCGTCGGGTCGGCCGTTCTCCTACACGATTGGCAACGAGGCTGCCGAGAATATGATCGGGGACGAAGGAGGACCGCCGCTCTTCTATGTTCCGCAAGACGTGTCCTCCGACCAGTTTCGCCTCGACCCGATTGAGGACGATGACGGAAACGTAGTGCGTAGCGTGGATGAACAGCGGCAAGACCTTGCCCAGTTCATTCAGAACGTGGACTACCTCAACGAGACCCGAGGTGATTACACTGAACGCAATGGTGATCGTACGCCTTGGGAGGGGATCGTTGACCTCCAATTCAGCGTTGACTTCACCGGCGAGCTGGTGGGCCGCAACCAGCGCCTGACGCTGAATGCCAGCATCTACAACTTCTCATCGCTTCTGGGCGATGCGTTTGGAACCGATTGGGGATACCGCTACGCTGCTGCGGGGTCGTTCAACGTCGTGGACTTTTCACGTTTTGAGGACCCGGACGGCGACGGCAATCCAACGCCAGTGTACCAGTCGGCGCTGGGCGTCAGTGAAGACAACATCGTGCAGGACAAGGAGGACATCTTTAACCTCCGGACCACCGGCACGACCTACAGCTCGCTGTACCAGATCCAGCTGGGGCTGAAGTACACGTTCTAAGCTAGATGCTGGCAGCAGT
>CAZTDC010000085.1:0-10695 GCA_964612165.1 uncultured Salinivenus sp. | reverse complement strand
TGTTCCTCGTCGAGGGTAGCCACCTCATCGCGCTGTGGGCCTCCATCGCCCTTCTGGGCGCGAAGCTCTCGGATGCGTTCTGCTGCCTCTGCGTCGTCGGCGAACTCGTTACGAAGAACCAGATACGCCTCCTCGTTTACAATGGAAGCGTTAAATCCAGCTCCGTCAAGGGCGTCCTCATACCCCTGCTCCCCGAGAAACTCCTCCACTCGATCGGTGGAGACATTGAGTTCCTTGGCTACTTTAAAGAGCCGCTTCTCAAATGTTTTTTGTTCCGTCGTCGCCATGTAGGAATGTGATATTGCTCAATCAACTTGCGGAACGGGGACCGCACCGTTCAGATCGTTGGACGGTTAAGATTTTACTTCGGTTTCTTCCGGGACGGGTTCCGACTCGGATACCTCATCCTCCGACTCAGGCCGAGAATCGGCCGTCTCCTCGTCATCTTCGTCAACGGTCGCCTGATCCTCCGGGTTCACCGGCTCGGTTTCCTCGTCGGTCATTTCCTCATCGGTCTCCGGCTCCTCTTCGGCCACCGGTTCTTCTTCGCCAGCCACTTCCGAGTCTGTTCCGGTGCCATCGTCGCTGGAGGCAACCGCCTCCTCTTCTGCCACCACCGACTCGGAAGAAGCACCATCAAGCTGCTCGGTGGACGCTGCGTCGGCAGGCGTTGTGCCATCTGCCTCCGAAGCCTCAGGTTCTACAACCGACTCGACCGTAAACCGACCGTTCCGGATGGATTCGATGATGCCGGGTCCCTTCTCAAACTCGGTCTCGATGATATCAAGCACACGCTCGGCGGTCTCTCTCTGCAAGTCCGCCCGTCGAGCGAGAGCATCGGCAGAAAGCTCCAGTACGGCCTTCCCGGTGTCGCAACCGATGTGTTTGAGCTTCTGAATGGTTTCCTCGCTAAGCTCGTCCCCGAACCGTTCGATGTCAATGTCTTCCTCGTCGGCCGGAATCTCACGGTAAACGTCGATCTCGAATCCGGTCAGTTGGGAAGCAAGCTTAATGTTTACGCCGCGCTTGCCAATAGCCTGACTCACCTCGTCGGCCACGACCTCGACGCGGGCCCGGGGCGGCTCGGCATCTTCATTAAGAGTCACACTGGTCGGCTCGGCCGGTGAGAGGGCCCGTGCGATCAGCTCTTTCGGATCGTCGGACCACTCCATTACGTCGATATTCTCGTTCGAAAGCTCCCGAACGACGGCATGAATCCGAACGCCCTTTACCCCCACACAGGCGCCGACGGGATCGACCTTCTCGTCATGGCTCGTGACAGCAACCTTCGCTCGGTCGCCCGGAATCCGGGCCACCTTTTTGATCTCGACGAGTCCGTCGTATACCTCAGGGACCTCCACTTCGAAGAGGCGCTCCATGAAAACAGGAGAAGTTCGGCTAACCACGACCTGCGGATCACTACCCGCATCGCGGCGCACCTCCTTCACCACCGTTCGGAGCATATTGCCCTTGCGGTAGTGATCCCCCGGAATCTGCTCGTTTTTCGGCAGTACCAGCTCGGTATCCTCGTGCATCAAGAGCGTCTCGTGGCGCCGGACCTGATAGATCTCCCCGACAACGATCTCACCAATGAGTTCGGTGTACTCCTGATACACCTGTTCCTTCTCGATGTCGCGAATACGCTGTCGGAAGGTCTGACGGGCCGTCATAACTGCCCGTCGCCCAAAGTCACTAATGTCGAGTTCACTAGCCACCTCATCGCCAACATCAAAGCCCTCGTCAATCTCCTTGGCGTCCGAAAGCTTGATCTCCGTTACCGGGTCCACCAAGCCCCAGTCCCCCACGACCTCTTGGATGTGGAGGATCTGAATATCGCCCTGTTTGGGATTGAAAATAATCTCGAATGCTTCGTCCGACCCATACCGTTTGCGAAGCATCGCCTTAAACACATCCTCGACGATGATCTGCAAGGTATCCCGGTCAATGTCTTTTGCCCGGGCAATCTCCCCAAAAGAAGAGACGAGGTCTTCGCTACGCATAAAATTTCTGTCGTCCTATGATCAGAAACGTCCCCCAACAGTCGAAAGGCCGCAAGTGAATTCCTACCAGGGAAGCTCAATACGTGCCTGGGTGATGGATTGATAGGGAAGCTTGAGGCGTTCACCAGAGGCCAACTCCAATTCAACTTCTACGTCGTCGGCGTCGGTCAAATCCCCAACGACGATCTCTTCACTACCATCCGATTCATACCGTACGCGCAAGGTGCGACCAACGTTCTTCTGATATTGTTGTGGCATTTTGAGTGGGCGCTTAATCCCCGGCGAAGACATCTCAAGCTTGTAGCTTCCATCCACTACGTCTTCGACGTCAAGGAGAAACCCCACTTCTTTGCTAATAACGGCGAGATCGTCGTGCCCAAAGTCTTCTTTCGAATCAATGTAAACCTCAACGACTCGCGTGCCCTTGTGCCCGCGCACCTCAACGTCCACCAGAAAGTAACTCGTTCCGGCAATGACCTCTTCGGTAAGAGCACGAACCCGATCGGCGATGCGCTGTTGCGTGGGATTCACGATCTCGAATGGTCACACCCGGTTCCAAAAAATAAATTAAGCAGTCACATTGAAAAGCGCCCGACCCGATAGACGGGACGAGCGCTAGCAACTTCCCTATCGGTGCTCGAATCGGCCGATCGAAGAACAAAAAAGGGCGGCAATTGAAGCCACCCATCGTTCCCACCATAGCCTGAGCACTCGACTCGTACCATATTGGAAAACGCCTCCCTCCCCTTCATGTTTCTACGGGGACCGTGCGCAGAGAAGGTCAATACGAAAATTAGTCACAGATCCCTCAGGAAATGTTGAGCAAATCGTTCGGCTTACGCGGGCGACGTGTCGCGCTCTTTCTTTCCCTTCAAGAGATACGCCTGAATAAATGGATCGATGTCGCCGTCTAAGACCCGCTCTGCGTCATTCACCTTGGTTTCCGTGCGGTGATCGTTGACCATTTTGTAGGGATGGAGAACATACGAACGGATCTGACTGCCCCACTCAATGCTCTTTTTCTGACTCTCAATCTTCTCTTTCTTTTCCTCTCGGATTTCGCGCTCGGCCTGATAGATCCGGCTCTTGAGCATCCGCTCGGCGCGGTTCCGGTTTTGAAGCTGACTCCGTTCCTCCGTGCACTCGGCGGTGATTTCAACCTCTTCCCCGTTCGAGAGCTCGCCTTCCCAGACGAGACGAACACCGGTAGCAACCTTGTTCACGTGCTGGCCGCCCTTCCCTCCAGACCGGAACGTCTGAAAATCCATCTCCCCCTCGCTTAGATCAACGTCGATGCTGTCGTCGACCTCCGGGTACACGAATACACTGGCAAAGGAGGTGTGGCGCCGACTATCTGAATCGAACGGCGAGATGCGAACGAGGCGGTGTACCCCGGACTCGCTTTTCAAGTGACCGTAGGCATACTCGCCGTTTACCGTGATGGTCGCGCTCTTAATGCCCGCTTCCTCTCCGGGCTGCTGCGCGACCATTTCCACGTCGTATCCCTCCCGCTCGGCCCATCGCATGTACATGCGGAGCAGCATGTCGGCCCAGTCCTGGCTCTCGGTCCCGCCGGCTCCCGGGTTGATCGTAAGGATGGCGTTGCGCTCATCGTCCGGATCGTCGAGGAGGCTTTGCAGCTCGAGGCGTTCAAGTTCTTTCTCAAGGGCTTCCGCCTCCGCGAAGATCTCATCCTCAAGATCCTCGTCCTCCTCTTCGGCCAAGAGCTGCAGTGTTTCGAGGTCTTCGGCCTGTTCTTTCAAATCTTCCCAGGCCTCGACCCAGTCCTGCTCGCGGGCAATGCGCTGTTCGACTTCGCGGGCATGATCGGGATCGTCCCAAAAGTCGGGATCGAGGCGCTCCTGATTGAGCTCCTCAATTGTCGTACGACGGCCTTCTACGTCAAAGATAGCCCCCGAGCGCATCGACGCGCTCGATTAGGTCCGCAAGTTCGTCTTCGGTATACTGTTTCATCGTCGGAAAGCAAGGTTGGATGTGCGGAAATAAAGAACACGCCCTAGTCGGCAGCGACCAGCCACCCCTCTACCAGGGGACGCAAGAGCGAACCAATGCCCCCACCGAGAGCGCCCAGGAGAGCGCCCAGAAAAACCGTCAGGCCAACTAGGGCTTCACCGGGGATGTTTCCGGCGAGGGAACCGAGCGTGTCGAGCAAAATGCGAAAAGATGCCGGTGCACCCCAGGCTGTATACATCACCAGTCCGGCCCAGCCGAGCGCTGTCCCGCCTGCCCCGACGAGCCATCCTGCGGATCGCCGGGACCACAGTCCTCCCACTACGCCGGCCAAAAGGGTCCACTCCCAACCAACGGCAAGATGAGCACCCACCGAAAGGAGTGCAACAATAAAAACGATCATGCCGATGGGTACCAAAATTTACTGATGCCGGGCAACGAAGCGATGAATGCGGTCGACGGCTTCCTCGATGTCTTCTAAGGCAGTCGCGTACGAACAGCGGACGTATCCCTCTCCACTCGGGCCAAACGCATCTCCTGGCACGCACGCCACCTTCTCCTCTTCGAGTAGTGCCTGAGCAAACTCTTCGGACGTCAGCCCAGTGGAGGTAATATCGGGAAAACAGTAAAAGGCCCCCTCCGGCTCGAAGGTCGGCAGGCCCGCGTCGTTAAGCCCATCTACGATGATGCGGCGTCGCTCGTCGTAGCTCTGCCGCATTCGTTCCACATCTTCTCTCCCTTCCTTTAGGGCAGCAATGGCCGCCTCCTGCGAAACGGTCGGTGCACTCATAATCATGTACTGGTGCACCTTGTACATTCCTTTCCGTATAGGCGCAGGTGCGCACGTGAAGCCAATGCGCCATCCCGTCATCGCGTGGTTTTTTGAGAACCCCCCGAGGAGCACGGTTCGCTCCCGGAGCCCGTCGACCGAAGGGACGCTCAGGTGACCGCGCTCGTAAGCTGTACCGTAGATAAGCTGGTCGTAGATCTCGTCCGACACGACCATCAGATCGTTCTCGATCACAAGGTCAGCAATCTCCTCCAGTGTGTCCCGACGGAGCACGGCCCCGGTCGGATTGTTGGGATAGCCTAGGAAGAGCACTTCTGACTGGTCGGTGAGGTGTGTTTCGATATCGTCGGCGGTCACCTGGAAGTCATTCTCGACCGAAGTTGGCACATATTGCACATCGCCTCCAGCGAAGCGAACCGAGGGGCCGTAGGAAACAAAGCACGGTTCCGGAATCAACACTTCGTCCCCCGGATCAAGCAAGGCCTGCATGGCCAGCTGCATCGCCTCGCTGCAACCGACCGTCACAATAATCTCGTCCTGTGGGTCGTAGGCGAGCCCGTATCTCTCTTCATACTCGGCGGCGATAAGTTCCCGAAGCTCCTCCATCCCGGCATTCGACGTATAGCTGGTGCGACCATTTTCCAAGGCTCGGATGCCCGCATCTACGATCGGCTCCGGGGAGACGAAGTCCGGCTCTCCGATCCCCAGGGAAATGACGTCATCCATCGTCGCGGCAATGTCAAAAAAGCGTCGGATGCCGCTGGGGGGAATCGACCGGACACGCTCGGAAAGTCGCTGTTCGAGATCGAGAGTCGGGCTGGGTGCTGACATGTCGGTGCTATTATGCTAAAAGAATATGCTTGTACCCACCAGCTACACGTACACGAGCGGTCTTTCCTGGTTCATTCGACAACGGATCATAACAGAGTGGTTCTCCTTTTCGCTCAAGGTAGGGAGTCCTGCAGAAGTACCTGCTATCTGTCTGTAATCCAGTATTAATTAACTACATTGCAATAACGGAAGTAAACTACCCCGCCCTTCCACGCGGGGTATTCTCTGATGACCTCGTAACTGGCGTGCGGTCCAGATGCGACTTTACCACCCGAGATTTCTTTGTGGTCAGGACGACCAACGACTCGCATGGTCACCGGACAATCGTCGCGCATTTGTTCTCCGCAAATCCCCCGGCTATTCCCTATCAGTGCTTGGACTTTGCCTTGGCGCACGTCTAGGTTGAAAAGGCTTCCAAACCTTCACACAAATCCTCTTCTCCCCTCTATGTCCAACACGTTTCACAACTTAATTGATGGTGACTGGACCGACGCCGGCACCGGCCAGACCTTCGACGTCATAAATCCCGCCGATCCCGGCGACGTCATTGGTACCTTTCCCGACTCTGGCCCACAGGACGTGGACGAGGCCGTCGGGGCGGCGGTCGATGCCTTCGACACTTGGAAAGACACCCCGGCGCCGCAGCGCGGCCCCATTCTGCGAAAGGCCGGCGACTTGCTCTCGGAGCGAAAGGAGGACATCGCCCGCTCAATGACCCGTGAGATGGGCAAGCCGTTCTTCGAAACAAAAGGCGATGTCCAGGAGGCCATCGACACGGCCTACTACGCTGCAAGCGAGACCCGCCGCCTGTTCGGGCACACTGTGCCCAGCGAGCTGCCCGACAAGATGAACATGTCTATTAAGCAACCCGTGGGCGTGTGCGGCATCATCACGGCCTGGAATTTTCCGGTCGCGGTCCCCTCCTGGAAAATCTTTCCCGCTCTCGCAGCAGGTAACACCGTCGTATTTAAACCGAGCGAGGAGGCCCCCAACAGTGGCCGCCTCTTCGTACAGACGCTCCTGGACGCCGGGCTCCCCGACGGCGTGATCAATATCGTCAACGGCGCGGGAGAAGCAGGCCAAGCATTGGTGGAGCATGCCGATGTAGACGCCGTGGGATTCACCGGGTCCTACGAGGTAGGCACTTCCATTGCTGAAACGTGCGGTCGCCTTAACAAGCGCGTGTCTCTGGAGATGGGCGGCAAGAACCCGATGATCGTTATGGACGACGCGGATCTCGATCTCGCTTTAGAGGGCGTCATCTGGGGGGCGTTCGGTACCACGGGCCAGCGCTGCACGGCCACGAGCCGCCTGATTTGTCAGGAGGGCATTCTCGACGAGTTCGTGCAGATGATTCAGGACGAGGCTGAGACCCTGATCCTTGGTGACGGAAATGAGGACAATACCGACGTGGGCCCGCTCATCAACGAGGCCGCTCTCGATAAGGTCTCACGATACGTGGAGATCGGGCAAGATGAGGGCGCGACCCTGGAGTTCGGCGGCTCGCAGGCCCACGTTGATGGACTAGACGGATACTTCTTTGAGCCCACCGTCTTTACCGACGTGGACCCCGCCATGCGCATTGCGCAGGAGGAAATCTTCGGTCCTGTACTCAGCGTCTTCGAGGTGAGCTCCTACGAGGAAGCGGTGGAGGTCGCCAACAATACGAAATACGGCCTTTCCTCTTCCATCTACACCGAGGATGTGCGAAAGGGCTTCCGTGCCATGCGCGACGTAGAGGCCGGCATCACGTACGTCAACGGCCCCACTATAGGTGCCGAAGCGCACATGCCGTTCGGCGGCGTGAAAGGTACTGGCAACGGCCACCGCGACGGCGGATGGGCTGCCTTTGAGTTCTTCACCGAGCACAAAACAATTTACGTCGACTACTCCGGCCAACTCCAGAAAGCCCAAATGGACTCGGTCGAAGATTAAAGGGCTTTCTGCCAAGAAGACTCTTTTAGTACGAAGCGGGTAGTGACGAAATCCTGTCACTACCCGCTTTTTCTATTGTTGCGACTCGGGTATATGAAAAGTCCGAAGGTTACTCTTCATCCCGGAGGTATTCTCGATCTTCACGGGCCCGAACAACGGCCTTGAATGTATCGTCTTCCTGTTTGGCGGATCGAACAATCACGTTCTCCTTGCCGAAGCGCCGGTACAACAGATTTCTCAGATTCTGGATATCATTCTTTTCCAGATCTGAGAGTACAATCGACTCGTCATCTCCAATCTCCCCCCATTTCTGGGCAACCGGCTCATATCTGGAGGTCCGACCTCTTCCCCCACCTACTCCCAGTTCACGTTCGGCTTCATCCTTGTCTTTCACTTCCATCTGGAAATCGGCTTTCATCGTTTTAACACATTCAATTCAATGGACTACTTCGAGATTACAATTTCTTGCCCCCAAGAACAGTTCCCTTCTTTCCCTCTCTTTCAAAGACGAGATGGCACATCGAGACCACATGCAGAAGGATATGACCCGACAATCGATACGTAAGAGTGGTCCTACTCAACCGGAACCAACATTAAGAATGTACCCGTGCTCCAGATCGCTCCCCCGTTTTCCGTCACGAAAAACAACCATTTGGAGCCGTTCTACTTGGTCAAATCGCTCCTCGACCTCACACAACACTACGCTCGCATCAGGCACGTCCGTGGATAATTGACGAGCGGACTCTTCGAGATCGTCAGCCTCGTCCAGGGGTTCCTCAAGCGCAAACTGAACAGCGGGCAATTGTTCATCTCCCGCCTCGCTCCGTTCCCGACATTCGAAATTGCACTCCGAAATGAGGTCATGCTCTTGAACCGCTTCGAGGTCGCTCGCACCTGATATGAGGAGATACGTTGTGAGGGTTGCCATGTCAGTGGAGTTTTTAGTCAACGATGTCCAAGCAGAGATTCATAACCGGACTCAGCCAATCAGTCTGGAGCGACGGGAGCCGTCTCGGCGGGGGCGCAGATCACGGACGTTGTACCCGGTGGAAAGGTTGGCACAGACGATCTGCTCAATCGAACACCAGGAGTCGACGCGATCTAGAATGTCGCTGTCGCTCGTTGATAGAATTCGATCGCTTTCGGCCAGAAGGTCGTCAACCGATTCTCGAACACGGATCTCCCAACCGATGGACGTGGGAGACAGATGGGCCAATCGGGTCTTAAGTCGGCCCACGTTGGAGACGTGTGCGTCGAGCCACCAGGACACCCCCTTCACTCCGAGCTCTTGCAACGCATTCCGCACGCTTTCGATGGCGGGCCCTGTCTCCTCCACGAGCCGGTACGTTCCCTGCACCGGGTCGACGTCGCGGTACGCCCGATCCCGTCCGACGAAGACATACGCCCCACCCAAAAGGCCCTCCACCGTAATCAGGACATTGAACCCATCCACGTCGATCCAGCGACCAGCGAGGCTCGACGGCTCGCGGCGCCGAACCAACCGATGGGCCCGCTCGGCATCACTGCAGGCCGACCGGGCGACGGCGTCCCGCTGACGTCGCTTCAGTCGATACCGATCGCCCACCATTTTGATCGACGACGCATCGCCATAGCCCCGGCTCCGAAGCCATGACAGATCGCGTACGGCCGCCCGGAGTACAAGCAGTTGCGAGGGAGAAAACTGCTCTTGGTCTTCGGGATGGGCGCTACGGTGTGAGGTCATAACCAACGCACAAGACGTTCTCCGTTCACACGGCCGATCGATGGGGGGCGCTAAGTGTGTTTTCGTGCGATCCCTTCCTCGACAGCCACCCGGGACACCGCTGCGGCCACCTGCTGCACGACCTCCTGGTCAAACACGCTTGGGATGATATAATCGGCAGTCAGACTGCGCGAATCAATGGTGTCCGCAATAGCATGGGCCGCAGCAACTTTCATATTGGGGGTAATTTTGGTTGCCCGGCAATCGAGAGCCCCCTTGAAAAGGCCCGGGAAACAAAGCACGTTATTGATCTGATTCGGGTAGTCGCTGCGGCCGGTGGCCATCACCGCCACGTGCGGGTAGGCCTCCTCGGGCATGATTTCAGGCCGTGGATTTGCCATCGCAAAGACGATGGGGTCACGTGCCATTCGCTTGAGGTCGTCCACGTCGATCACACCGGGCACGCTCAGTCCAATGAACACGTCAGCCCCTTCCATCACCGCGGACAGTGTCTTTCCCTCAGCCTCCGGCTTCGTCATCGCCGCGTATCGCTCCTTCGCCTCATTCAAGTCCTCTCGATCCTCCGTCACAGGCCCCGAGCTATCGACGCCGACGACCTCGCCAACCCCCATTTGAAGAAGCATCTCGGTCACAGCCGTCCCGGCGGCCCCAATTCCAACCATCACCACTTTGAGTTCGTCGAGCGGCTTGTCGACAATCTCCAGCGCGTTCAACAGCGCGGCCACCGTGACGACGGCCGTTCCATGTTGATCGTCATGAAAGACAGGGATGTCCAGCCGATCCTTGAGTCGTTCCTCGATTTCGAAACAGCGGGGCGCGGCAATGTCCTCCAGATTGATGCCCCCGAACACCGGGGCAATGTGTTCGACGGCCTCCACAATTTCGTCGACGTCCGTTGTGTCGAGGCAAATGGGCACGCCATTGACGTCCGCAAACTCCTTGAGTAGTTGGCCCTTCCCCTCCATCACGGGAATTGCAGCCTTCGGCCCCACGTCTCCCAGCCCAAGAACGGCCGTTCCATCCGACACCACGGCTACGGTGTTGCTCTTGATCGTCAAACGATGCGCGTCCGCTGGATACTCATGGATCGCCTCCGAGACGCGAGCCACACCCGGCGTGTACGCCATCGAAAGCTGGTCACGAGTGCGGAGCGGCGACTTGCTTTGCAGTTCCAGCTTGCCGCCGATGTGCATGAGAAATGTACGGTCGGACACGTTCACGACCGACACTCCATCAATGCCCAGTACCTGATCGACGATTTGCTCGGCGTGCTCGTCGTCGCGGGTGTTGATCGTAATGTCCCGGACGAGTTCCTCTTCTCCGGCTTTAACAATGTCGATGGCTCCGATATTTCCTCCTTGCTCCCCAATCACCGACGTGACCCTGGCCAACATTCCGGGCCGATTCTTGATCTCGAGTCGTACGGTGATGGAATTGCTAGCACT
>CAZTDC010000084.1:0-10759 GCA_964612165.1 uncultured Salinivenus sp. | reverse complement strand
GACGCGCCGGATGCGGGGGCGAAGCTGTCCCCCGAGCAGCAAACTGAGCTCCTTGAATCGTTCCTCGACGACCTGCGCAACTACCTCCCCGAGCGGTCCGACCACGTCACGCTCCACGTCGAGCGCAATGCCGCTTCTTCGGACTCCGGGTAGCGACCTGTGGAGAAGCTATACGTACCACCGTCACACAGAAACGGCCTCACCTTCTTCCCCACAGCAGGAGAAGACAGACGAGGCCGATGCGCATGGCTCCAATGTCAGAGAGAGGGCGTAGACGCCGTCCTAATAGCCTCCGTCCGAGTCATCGCTCGTGCCGGATCCGATGTCTCCCTGTGAAACGACGGCACCCAGGTTCGTGACGCTCTCATGAATGTTGATGTACCCGTCAAACTCTTCTGAGTCGTCCGTGAGCTTGTCGTAGGAAGCACTCACCAACTTGCTGCTCACAGCATCCTCGTCGCTCCCGTCAATTGGGCTGAGGTAGTACTGGATGCTGTTGTCGGATGAGGCGTGAATGTGAGCCGGGTGGGACACGCTCGCCCCGGTGGCGCCATTCACGTCCAGTGCAAGAGTGACGAGCGTGAGGTCGTCGGTCAGTTCCTGGAGGGTTGCCTCGGCCGGAATTCCGTCGGGGGCGACGGTTCCCTCATTTGTGTTCGCTCCCAGCGTGTACGAGGTCGATCGGGGATCACTCACGGGGCTCAGCCCCTCATCCTCACTGCCACTGGCGTTGGCGCCAATGTCGCCCTGAGAAACCACGATTCCCAAATTTTCAACGCTCTCGTGGACGTTCACGTACCCGTCGAAGTCGCGTAGTGCATCGTAGGATTGGTTTACGATACGAGCGCTCGTCCCGCCGCCTCCGCTCCCGTCAACCGGCGTCAAATAAATGGCAATGTCCCCACTCTCGGCGTCGTGAATGTGGGCCGGGTGGACAACGTCTGCGTCCGTGGCGCCCTCGTCAAACTCAACGGTGACGATGGTCTGCTGGGCGTTCACCTCCCAAAACGTCACGGTGCCATCCACGCCGTCTGCAATGGCGCCGTCATTGGGCTGGGCGGCCAAATCGTAGCTGACCTTTCTGAGCTCTTCTGTCTCTTCGTCGGTGGCATCGGTCCCACTGCTATCGCAGCCGGTCAAAAAGAGCCCTCCTACTATCAGCGCGACAACGGAAAGAAAGCGAAGAGGGAGGAAGGATCGTGCGGACTGTCGGTGCATAGTTTGGATCTCGGATTTGAAGTTGGAAATAGGAAAGCCGCACGCCCCTTGATTCCCTTTACCTTGAGAGGAAAGTACGACCAGTATCTGTTAGGCCGTACACGGAGCGGTAGAGGGGGGTCCCTGCCGGTGTAATCGACCGGTAACGGAGCGTAACGCTCGGGTGAGGTTTGGGACCGAGCGCCATGTCGGGACCGGTGTGTCCCTCACTCCACCCCGAGAACTAGCAGATGAGGGACGGATCAGTAGCGGAGGCCGAGCAGAACGAATACACGGCGGCCCGGAAGGGTGCGGGACACGGGCGTGGGGCCCGGGCCCGTCGGGTCGAGGCTCTGGTCGAAGGCGTTGCGGCGCCCGAGCACGTTGACGACGCTCAGTTGGGCCTCCACGGTCACCCCGCCAACGGTCCGCTCTCCCTTCAGTCCCAGATCCAGGCGCGAGAACGGATCCAGCTTTTGCTGGTCCGGGCGGGACAGGTCGTAGCCGGGAAAGCGATTCGGGTCCACGAGGGCGAAGTAGTCGTAGTACGCCCGCCGGAGGGCCCAGGACCGGCCCCAGATGCCCTTCCAGTTGGCGAGGGCGTGGAGGCCGTCGGTGAGGGTCACGTCGAGGTTGGCAGAGAGGCGGAGCGGTTGCTCCCACGGGGCCGGCACGAAGCGCCCGTCGAACCGACCGGGATAGCGCCGCTCGGTCTGGCTCCATTCCGCGCTCACGCTGCCGGTGATGCGCTCCCCGTCGCGCTGGAGATGGAGGGCAGCGCCGTAGGCCCGTCCGCGCCCAGCCGCCACGAACTCGGACTGCGTGTTGAATGTGCGGTTGAGCGACGGCCCGGGCGGGCTCGGCCTCGGCTCGCGCACGAGGCCCGCGTAGTCGACCTCCAGCGTGCGAGGCTGCCGCTTGTAGTACGTTTCGAGTCGCGCCGACCACGCGTCGGTGGGGGTGAGCAGCAGCGAGCCGGCGGCGTGGTAGGCACGGGCGGGGGCGACGGACCGGTCGATGGGCAGCCAGAATTGCACGGACGGCACGACGGAGGTGGGGCCGGCGCTGCTGATCTCCGACTGCATCACGTACTGGCGGTAGAGGCCGCCCGCCAGGCGCACGGCGAGGCCGCCGAGGGGCGTCGAGGAGCGGTCGTAGCGAAGGGAGAGGCGGGGCTCGGCGTACACGGTGCTCCGGGCCCGCACGTAGGTGAGGCGGGTGCCGGCGGTCGCCGTCAGGTTGAAGCCCGGCGACACCTCGGCCTCCGCAAAGCTGCCCACCTGCCAGTCGCCCGACTCGTGCTCGAGGGAGTCGAGAAAGGGATTGAACACCCCGAACCGGCCTTCCAGGTACTGCGGCTCGAGGGCAGCCCGGGCATGCACGGACGGCGACACGCTCACGTCGACCTCCGCTTTGGCGCCGCCCTCCGCAATCCGATTTTGCTCAATCGAGTGAGAGTCGATGATGCGCTCGGCGGGCGGGTCGGGGGCGCGCTCCGTTCGAAGCGAGTCGCGTCGTACTCCGAAGAAGGTGTCGGACTCGTGCCAGCTGCCGTGCGCCTGGACCGCACCCGTCACGCGACTGCCGACGAGCCACTCGTAGCGGCCCTGCACCGCTGTGTTGGTCCAGTCGTACTCGTCCTGGGAGAGCAGGAGACGATCGGTCTCGCCCTCGGGCAGCACGCTCGCTACGTCGGTCCCGAGCCGGGTTTGCCCTCGATAGCCTGACACCGAGAACTGCTGAAACGGCGTGATCTCCTGGCGAAGTGCGGCGTGCACGTCCCAAAACTGCGCGTTTGTGGAGCGGCGCTGGCGTACGGGCCCCCCGTTCTGAAGGCCCTCTCTCGTCCACGCCGGCGTGAGGGAGCGATCGACGGTCGTTCGGGTCTTGAGGAGGTCGTGCAGGGCGGGGGACCGGTAGGCGTCCCAGACGCTTGTTCGTCCGGCCCCCATCGCCTGTCCAGTTGCGTCCGGTCCCGAGCTCCACTCCACGTCGGCGCGGCCGTTCGCGCTGAGCAGGTCCAGCGTGCCCCCCGCGTAGCGCGAGCTCGATCGAGAGAGGTCGTGGCTAGCCTCCAGTACCCCAGCCGTGTAGCTGCCGTGGGCAGCCCCGAACCCGGCCTTGTGCACCGTAAATCGATCGAGGGCCTGCGGACTGAAGGCACTGAGGAAGCCGCCCATGCTCACCGGCTCGCGCACCGGCGCCCCGTCGAGCAGCATTACGTGCTCCCCGCTGCCGCCCCCCTGCACGTTGACTTCGGCGAGCGGCCGGTTCATCGATACCCCAATCTGCCGGCTCGCATTCCGAAGCACGTCGGGCGTGCCCCGCGCCGAGAGCCGGGTGAGGCCGGAGGCACCGAGCGTATTTTTGCCGAGGCGCTCGGACGGCAGGCGCTGCTGGAGGCCGTCCACGACGATGGGGTCGTTGTCGAGGACGCGCCGGGAGAGGGTCACGCGAATCGTGTCGCGGCCGTTGGGCGGCACGCGCACGCTGTCGACGGCCGTTCGGTAGCCGACGTACGTCACCACGAGGCGGTGCTTCCCGGCCATCACCGGGGCTACGGTAAACTGGCCGCCCTGGTTTGTGGCCGTGCCCGTGCCGGCGTCGGCAAGGAGGACGTTGGCGTCGGGGAGGGGCTCCCCGGTCGCCGCGTCCACCACGGTGCCCGCGATGCGCCCCATGGGCGGCGGGGCCTCGGGCGACTCGACGAGGATGTAGCTGCCGCTGGCCGTCTGCAGGTAGTCGATCCCGGTCCCGCTGAGGATGCAGGACAGCAATCTCTCAACCGGTGCGTTCCGCGAGCGGCAGTAGACCGTTCGGTCCGCGACGAGGTCCGTCGAGTACGCGAGGTCGACATTGGTCCGGGCCACAAACCGTTGCAGGGCCGTTTTGAGCGGCACGCTCCGAAGGGCGATCGTGTAGTGCGGTTCGCCCGAGCGGGCCGAGTCGGGCGCCTGGGCAAGCGTGGGCACCGGCCCACTGGCGAGAAGCGTCAGGAGGACCAGTCCCGAAAGGAGGCACCAGCCGACGGGGCGCCGGGGTGAACTCGGGCAAAAACGGAGGGCGAGACGATCAAGCATCGCGGAGGCAGCCATTCACGGTTACGGGAGCAGCGAGCGATGTCTTTACTTTTGAACCAGTTCGTAGCCCTGGCTTGTCTCGCGATAGGTCAGGTCCTGAATGAGACAGATGTCTCGGAGGACGTCCTCGAGCTGGGCGTCTTGGGCGTGATAGAGGCTCATGGTGTCCGTCTCGGCCACGGGCACCCCCAGCCGCAGCGACGTTCCGAAGCGGTATTCGAGTTCGCGCAGAATGGTGGGCACCGAGGCGTCGGACATCGCAAATCCACCGTCTCGCCACGCCTGCACGTACTTGAGCGCGATCGTCTTCGGCGGCGTGGGGGCGTTCGTCCCCACCACGCGACTGGTCTCACCGCTCTCATCGAGCAGCACCGACTCGGCCTCCGAGCCCGACGGCGACTGGGGGGTCACCTGTACTCGGCCAGACTCCACGGCGACCGAGGTCGCGGGCGTGCCGTCCGTTTCGCGGGACTGAACGTTGAAGGCGGTGCCCAGCACCTCCACGCGAGCATTGGGCGTCTCGACGCGGAAGGGCCGCTCCCCCTCCACGACCGAGAAGAAGGCCTCTCCCTCCAGTTGCACGCGCCGAACCGACGCCTCCACGAAGGGCAGCGACGAGAAGCCACGCGGATACTCGAGGGTCGTGGTCCCGTTGAGCTCGGCGGTCGAGCCGTCCGGCAGCGTCACGACGGTGCGCTCGCCCCCAGCCGTGGATACGGTGGCGGGCTGGCTCCACCACAACAGCCCGACGCCCACGACGCAGAGGACCAGGGCCGCGACCGTCATCACCTGCTTCCACCGCTGCAGGCGAGCCGGAGCGGACGCCTCGGAGGCACGAGGATCCCGATCGGACGCGCGACGCTGCTGCGCCGGGGAGGCACTCGCGTCCGAATCGGAGGTCTGGGTGGCAGCACCGTTGAGGTCGAGGCGGTCGGCGAGCTGCTCCCATTCGTCGTCCACGTCGTAGGACGCGGCTCGCTTCTCGTCGAGGCGCTGGAGCAGAGTCCAGATGCGCTCGTAGTCCTGTTCCTCTTCGCCGCTGTCGGCGAGTTCGTCAAAATCGGAAGGCAGGGAAGGGGTATCCATGGGGGTACGGGGCCGTCGGGAGAGACGAAAACCGAAGAACTTAGGCGAGAAGGTCGGGGCGATGTTCGCGGAGGCGCCCACGTAAGAACTTCATGGCTCGCACAATGTGGTTGTTCACTGTGTTCGCCGAAATATCCATAACGTCAGCAATTTCTTCGTGGGTGAGATCATTCTGCCGGCGCAACGTCAGGGCCTCGCGCTGGCGGGCGGGAAGCTCATCGATCCACTCTTCAAGCATTGAACGAAGCATGTCGGCGTCGAGGGTGTTGTCCGGAGAGGGCGGTGAGGAATCCGGATGGGCATCCTGCAGGTGCTCCTGATTGTCACGGCGCACCTGCTCGTTGCGCTGATGGTTGTACACGCGATTCCGAGCCATCTGGAATACGTAAGCACGAAGCGAGTCGACCGTGTCCATCCGGTCACGAATCGACCACAGCTTGGCGAACGTGTCCTGCGTAATGTCGTGCGCAAGGGCCTCGTCCTGTACCATGCCGCAGACGAAGCGGAAGACCGGCTCCGAGAGCCGCCGAAAAATGCGTTCAAACGCCGCCTCGTCGTCCCTCCCGAGCCGGTTCTTCAACGCGTCGAGCGAGGGCTCGCTGGCATCTGGGCGAGAGGTTGAATCTCGCCGTGCCGTCGAATCCTCGTTCGAGGAAGCGAAAAGGATCATCGGGAGGGTGTGCAGCAATGGAACGGGATCACCGAGGCCGGGCGCATCGCGCGCACTTAGCAACGCGACTATTACGCAAACGCTCATCCAATAGACCCTTTCCCCCTGGGGCATAACCATTCAAAACCATGACGATTCCGTAACGGACTGGTGCACGTCCCGAATCGGTCTGTTGGGCGGACATCCTCAACAAAAAAACGCCGGATCCCATCCCTTGATGACAGGGACGAGATCCGGCGTGGCCACGGGGTCGTCGATGTCCCTCGGTTCAAATGACACCGAGGAGACAGAATGCCGTTGAGGCTAGTTGCTCGACGACGGAATGCTGAGCACGGTGTCGATGCCGTGGATTACACCATTTGTAATGTCCACGTCCGGTGCAATCACGCTCGACGCCTCGGTTTCGGGATTCAGCGTAACGCTGCTTCCATCCCGACGAACGAGGACGTCCGATCCTTCAAGCGTGGACACGTTGGTGTCTCCATCAGGGATTTGGGTTCCGGACGGGTCAGTTGGCTCGTCGGCGGCATAGAAGACGCCGTCCCCAACGTGATACTGCAGGAGACTCTGCGCATTGTCCGGAATCTCGCCGTCGTCAATTTCCCCGTTGTCGTTCTCGTCGAGGGCCGCGAGGAACGCGTCATTCGTCGGGGCGAACACCGTGAGAGCCGCGTCCTCCTGGCTGAGGTCGTCAGCGAGTCCGGCCTCGGCGACGAGGTCCGCCAGAATGCTGAACTCCGGCGTGACGAGGGCGCGCTGGACGGCATTCGTCCGTCGCAGGAGCACGTCGTCGAGCAGGTGGATTACACCGTTCCGGACCTCGATGTCGGTTACGGTAACCGTCACCCGTCCATTCAGGGTCACGTTGCCGTTCAGCCCGATCGTGATGGTTCCTCCTTCGAGGGTTTGTGGACTTTCTCCCTCCGACAGATCACCAGACCTGATCTCCTGGCCGATGACGTGGTACGTCAGCACTCGCTGCAGGAGGTCCTGATTGTTCGTGAGGGCGTTCACGTTGTAGTCTGCGAACGCACTGTCGACCGGAGCGAACACCGTGAACGGTCCGTCCCCCTTCAGGTCACCAGCAAGGCCTGCTTCGCCGACGGCAGTGGTGAGCGTGCTGAGGCTGCTCGTAACGGTGGCGCGCTGGACCACGTCCAGGCGCTCCAGGAGCACGCCCTCAATCAGATGCACGACTCCGTTTCGGGTCTCAATGTCGGTGGTCGTCACGGGAATGCCATTGACGGTCACTTGATCACCCACCTGAATGGTAATCGATCCACCCTCAAGGGTCTCCACGTCTCCGTCCGAGAGCTGGTCAGACGTAATTTCCCCAGAGACCGCGTGATAGGGGAGTACTCGATTCAGGATCTCGGAACTCCCGGTCAGCTCATCGACGTCGAGTGGGTCGAACGCGCCGTTAATCGGTGCGAAGACGGTTGCCGGATCGCTGTTGCGGAGCGGGCTGTCGCTCGCGTCGAGCCCAGCTGCCTGAACCGCACTGGTGAGTGTGCTCAGGCTTGGCGTAATCGTCGCGCGTTCCACAATGTCGATGCGTTCGAGAAGAACGCCGTCAATCAAGTGGATTACACCGTTCCGCGTCTGGATGTCGGTCGTAGTGACCGGAATGCCGTTAACGGTGACGCCCTCATCGGTCACCTCAACCGTGAGTGAACCGCCTTCCAGCGTCTCAACGTCGCCGCTCGACAGGTCATCGGATGTGATCTCTCCAGAGAGCACGTGGTAGGGAAGCACCCGATTCAGAATCTGATCACTTCCCGTCAGGGCGTCGACGTCGAGCGGGTCGAACGCGCTGTTGGTCGGCGCGAAGGTGGTCACGGGATTGTCGTTGCGGAGCGGACTATCCTCGGCATCGAGGCCGGCTGCCTGCACGGCACTGGTGAGCGTCTCCAGCCCCTCCGTGATCGACGCGCGCTCCACGATGTCAATGCGCTGCAGCAGTACCCCGTCGATCAGGTGAATGGTTGCGTTCTCCGTTTGGATGTCGGTCGTAGACACCGGAATGCCATTCACCGTCACCGTGCCGTCGTCCACTGCAATGTTGAGGGATCCTCCCTCAAGGGTGCTGGGCATTTCACCGCCGGAAATTTGGTCAGATGTGATGCGCGACCCAGGCACAGCGTGGTACTGCAGGATCCGTCCCAGAAGCCCGGCGTCGTTCGTCAACGCATCGAGCTTCAGGCCGCCGAAGCTCCCGTCCGCCGGCGCGAAGAGAGTAAGCGTCTCGTTGCGGAGCGGACTGTCGCTCCCAGCCAGGCCAGCCGCGTCAACGGCGGTGGCAAGCGTAGAGAGCTGCGGCGTCAGGACCGCGCGATCTACGGCGTCGACCGTTTCGAGCAGAACCTCGTCAATCACATGTACGACTCCGTTGGAGGCCTGCAGGTCGGCTGAGGTGACCGAAGCGCCGTTTACCTGTACCGAATTCCCGTCCACGCTGAACTCCAGCGTCTCGCCTTCGAGGGTTTCGACCGTCTGTCCGTCTTCGATGTCACCGGCCTCGATGGCCTGTCCGGGTACGACGTGATATTCGAGCACCTCAGACAGGAGCTCGGGGTTATCGGTCAGCTCGCCGGCGTCGATGTTTTCGAACGCGCTGTTGGGCGGGGCGAAGACAGTAAAGGTAGACTCTTCGTCGTTCAGATCGTCGTCGAGCCCCGCCTCCTGAAGGGAGGAGACGAGCGTACTCAGATTGTCCTGGTTTGCGGCAAGTTCAGTGATGGTGGGATTGTCGGGCATGTCGTCGCCTCCATTCCCGCCTCCGTTGCTATCGCAGCCCGTAAGAATGAGCGCAACGGCGAGGAGGCCTATCCAGAGACCGGCCCACCGGCCCTGGAGAGGAGTGGAGCGAAAGAAATCAAATTGCATGGCAGAATCCGTGTCAGTTCGAGGAGTGCGAGCACAAATCAACTTTTGTCGATTCGCGTCCCCACGACACGGAGCCGGCGGGCTATGACCATCGCCGAATGTGACGAAGTCGTGATTGAGGGGTGGGGCGGGCGGTTCGGAGAAAGAAGACGCCTTGGCGGCAGCCCGCGAGCCCGCTACCGGACCGCGATTCTGCAAACGAAATCCTCTTCCGTTCCCATTGACGGATCCCCTTTTGCCCCCTACCTTCATCGCACAGCCAACTCCGTCTTCCTGCACCACCCCATCCCGCACTATGAGCGACACTGACGACGGCTCTTCCGCCCAGGCCACCCATCGCGAACTGTACGAGGATCTTCAGCGCCGCCGCGAAGAGGCGGCCAAGGGGGGCGGTGAGGAGCGCATCGAACGACAGCACGAAAAGGACAAACTCACGGCCCGAGAGCGCCTCGATATTCTCCTGGACGACGGGTCGTTCGAGGAACTGGGGACGTTCGTGCGCCACCAGGAAACCAGCTTCGGCCTCGACGAAAACCGGCCGTACGGCGACGGGGTGGTCACCGGCTACGGCACCATCCACGGGCGGCTCGTCTACGTCTTCAGCCAGGACTTTACCGTCTACGGCGGCTCGCTGGGCCGGGCCCACGCCGACAAGATCGTGAACGTGATGGAGAAGGCGCTGGAGAACGGCGCGCCCCTCATCGGACTCAACGACTCGGGCGGCGCGCGCATCCAGGAGGGGGTGAAGTCGCTCGGGGGCTACGCGGACATTTTCAAGCTCAACACGGACGCGTCCGGCGTCATTCCGCAGATCTCGGCCATCATGGGGCCGTGCGCCGGGGGCGCCGTCTACAGCCCGGCCATCACCGACTTCACCTTCATGGTGGAGGACTCCAGCTACATGTTCGTCACGGGCCCACACGTGGTGAAGACGGTGACGCAGGAGGACGTGACCGCGGGGGAGCTCGGCGGGGCGCGCACGCACGCCACCAAGAGTGGGGTGAGCCACGTCACTTGCAAGAACGACGTGGATTGCCTCGAACGCATCCGCGAGCTCATGAGCTACCTCCCGCAGAACTGCGAGGAGGACCCGCCGCGCCGGCCTCGTGAGGAAGTGTCCAGCGCCCTCGACGGGGACGAACTCGACACCCTGGTGCCGGAGGATCCAAACAAGCCCTACGACATGCGGGACGTGATCCGGCACATCGTCGACGCGAAGGACTTTTTCGAGATTCAGCCGGACTTCGGTGAGAACCTCATCACGGGCTTCTCGCGCGTCGGCGGCCGGCCCATCGGCATCGTGGCCAACCAGCCCGCCGTGCTCGCCGGCGTGCTCGACATCGATTCGTCGGTCAAGGGCGCGCGCTTCGTTCGCTTCTGCGACGCCTTCAACATTCCGCTCCTCGTCTTCGAGGATGTCCCCGGGTTCCTTCCCGGCACCGACCAGGAGTGGAACGGCATCATCAAAGAAGGCGCAAAGCTGCTCTATGCGTTCTGCGAGGCCAACGTCCCCCGCATCACGGTCATTACACGCAAGGCGTACGGCGGGGCCTACGACGTGATGAACTCCAAGCACATCGGGGGCGACCTCAACTTCGCGTGGCCGACGGCGGAGGTGGCCGTGATGGGGCCGAAGAGCGCTGTCGAGATCATCTACCGCGACGAATTGAAGGCGGCCGACGACCCCGAGGCGGCCAAGGACGAGTTCGTAGAGCAGTACCGCGAGAAGTTTGCCAATCCGTACGTGGCGGCCGAGTACGGCTACGTCGACGACGTTATCAAGCCCAGCGAGACCCGAGAGCGCCTCATCCGCGGCTTCGACATGCTGGAGGACAAGGTC
>CAZTDC010000083.1:0-10769 GCA_964612165.1 uncultured Salinivenus sp. | reverse complement strand
AGATGGACGTGGTGCGGCGCATCATGGAGATCAACTTCTTCGGGGCCGTGCAGCTTACGAAGGCCGTGCTCCCCTCCATGATCGAGCGCCAGCAGGGCCACGTCGTGGTCGTGAGCAGCCTCGTCGGAAAGTTTGGCACGCCGCTGCGCTCATCGTACGCTGCCTCCAAGCACGCGCTGCACGGCTGGTTCGACTCCCTCCGCGCCGAGGTGCACGACGACGGCATTGGCGTGACGCTGGCCTGCCCCGGCTTTGTGAAGACGAACGTGGCCTCGAACGCCCTCTACCCCGACGGGACCCCGCTGGGGCCGGAGGCGAAGGAAAAAGGCATTCCCCCCGAAGAGTGCGCTACAGCTATCGCCGACGCCATCGAGCAAAATACGGCCGAGTTTACCGTGGGCGGGTGGGAAACGATCGGGGTCTATCTGAAACGGTTCCTGCCAGCCCTCTTTCGTCGGTTCATTCGGACGTACCATGGCGCGTAGCGGTTCGCACCGTTGCTTCCCCCGTGGTCTGCTCTGTCTTGATTCCGTTTCACGTCTACACATGAACGTCCAAAACCGTCTCGTCTGGATTACCGGTGCCTGTTCGGGTATCGGCGAAGCCCTCTCGTACGAGTTGAGCCATCGGGGCGCCCGGCTCGTGCTCTCGTCCAACCGCCCCGACGCGCTCCGTGAGGTGCGCCGGCGCTGCCCCCGCCCGGACGACCACGTCGTCCAGCCTCTCGACCTCACCGAGCCGGACACGATTCAGTCTGCTGCCGACGCGGTGCACGACGAAGTCGGGCCCGTCGACGTGCTCGTGAACAACGCCGGCATCGCGCAGCGCGGCCCGGCCGCGGAGACCGAGACGGCAGTCGTGCGGCGGCTGATGGAGGTGAACTTCTTCGGAGCGGTCCACCTCACGAAGGCCGTGCTTCCCACGATGCAGGACCGGGGGCGGGGACACATTGCTGTTGTGAGCAGCGTCGCCGGCAAAGTTGGAGCGCCCACACTCTCCGCTTACTCGGCCTCGAAGCACGCACTGCAGGGCTGGTTCGACTCTCTTCGGGCTGAGGTGCACGACGACGGCATTGGCGTGACGCTGGCCTGCCCCGGCTTCGTGAAGACGAGCATCGCCTCGAACATGATTGCGACGGAGGGACAATCGACGGTCAAGAAGATTGTCGAGAAGGGCATTTCCCCCTCGCGCTGTGCGGACGCCATCGCCGAGGCCATCGAGCGAGAAAAGGCTGAGTTTTACGTTGGGGGCTGGGAGGTCATCAATGTGTATCTGAAGCGGTTCGTCCCGGGGCTCCTCCGCCGCCTCGTCCGACGGGACTACGGCGCCTGACGGCTTGATTCGGTCACGCTACTTGACAGGTGCGGGGGTGAGGGAGAGCAGTAGTCATTCCCGACGGGTTGCGTGTATGTCCAATGACGGTCAGCGACACTCATAATGTCCGATGGCACCATGCATCTTCCGTAGACGGCCAATATGTTCTCCCGACTCGTTCTCTCGTTCGTTTTTCTCGCCCTTCTTCTCGGCGCGTGCGATCTGACAGGGGAGGACGCCTCGTCGCCTCAGCGCGTGGAGCGGACCTTCACGTTCGAGGAGGGGAAGGCGGGATGGGGACACGTCTTTGCCGACTACTCCCCGGAGTACGACACCACGGACGACGGAATGGCCCTCATCTTTGCTCGCCGTCCGCTTCCCGACGAGGTCCCGGACGGAAACGGCCTCTTCTTAAGCGGCCGCAACAAGAGCGACGATCTGTTCATGGGACTCCGCCGAAAGGTGTCCGGTCTGGTGCCGAATGCGACCTACGACCTCACCGTTGAGTTGACGCTCGCCAGCAACGCTCCGTCCGACTGTGCGGGGATCGGGGGCGCTCCCGGCGAGGCTGTTTACGTCAAGGCGGGCGGTGCTTCCCAAAAGCCCGAACGAACCGTCGGCGACAACGGCTGGTACCGCCTCACGGTGGACAAGGGCAACCAGTCGCAGGGAGGAAAGGAGGCGCGAGTCCTCGGAAACATTGCCAACGGCGTGCAGGAGTGTCACGGCACGCCCTTTCGCCTCATCGAGCGGACCATGGAGGATTCGGTGCCCGTGACGGCGACCAGTGAGGGCACGCTCTGGCTGCTGGTGGGCACGGACTCGGGCTTCGAGGGCACCACGGCGCTGTACTACGACCAAATTCGCGTGCTGTTGACACCGCAGTGACGGATTCTGCTATGGCCGGGGAATCAGATAAAGGTCGGTCTGACGCCCGTCGAGATACCGGACCGTCTCCCCTGTGAACAGAGCATCCTCCTCTGCCCGGAAGAGCACCTCCTGCCCGTCCCATTCGGGCACGTCGACCGCCGCGTTGAGCTCGATGGAGTACGCCGTGTTTGGGCGAAGCGGCACGTCGCCCCGGCCCGGCACGCCGTCCTGCTGGTCCCAGAGCCCGATGAGCGGACCCGCCGCGTGGCCGTGAAAGCCGATGGGGTGGGTGTAGATCGTGGCGTCGATGCCCGCCGAATCGGCCGCTGCGAGGGTGGCCGAGAGCACCTCGTTGCCCGTGCGCCCCGTCTCGAACCGGTCGGTGAGGAGGTCCTGGAGGCGATTCACCACGCGCAGGCCGCGCTGGAGGCCGTCCGGCGTGCGCGTCTCGCCCGGGCGGAGCACGTAGGCGTGCTGCTGCGTGTCGGTGTGGAGGCGCAGGTAGGAGATGCCCAGGTCCACATGAAGCAGGTCGCCGGGCTGGATCACCCGTGCGTCCGCGCTGGAAGAAAAGTCGCTGTCTTTTGTTGCGTCGGGGCGCTGCACGGAGACGGTGGGATGAAACCAGGTGGTGAGGTTGAGGTCGCGGATGCGCTCCCGGTACCACCACTGCACGTCGGCCGTCGTCGTCACGCCCGGTTGGATGACTTTTTCGGACAGCCCCGTCGCGATGATTGACCGGGCCAGACGCACGACCTGCGGGTAGACAGTCCGCTCCCCCTCGATGCGGGTCTCCAGCCAACGGACGGCCAGCCCCTCGCCCGACACCAGCCGATCGCGGTAGCGGGACGGAAGCGCGTCCCGAAGCTGGGCGTACTCCGTGTCCGTCATGCCGTTCGCCAGCGCGAACGTCTCGGAGCGGTTGACGGCGATGCGCTCGGGATCTCGGTCCGTGACGACCTCGGCGAGCCGGGTCCACTGATCCGGTTGCTTTTCCTTGTCCCAGGCCGATTTGAACAGATCGCCCACGTCGTACCGCGAAATGGCGAGGCGCTCGATGCCCGCCTCGGGTCCCTGATCGTAGAAGACGAGAATCGTGCGACGCCGGGCCGACTGCCAGGTGCCCGGGAGCATCGTCTTGAGAACCGGATCCTCGTTGTATTCGCGTCCGGTCACAATCCAGAGGTCGACGTCTTCGGCCCGCATCGCCGCGGCCACCACGGTGTCGAGGCGCGTGTCGAGCCAGTCGTTGACGACGGCGGCCCGCTCCTCCATCGAGAGCACCGTGGGCGTCGCCGGATCCATCGGCATCGACTGATCCGGCGTGTAGTTGGCCGGGACCTGGGCGTGGAGGGGGGCAACGAAAAGAAGAGCGCCGATCACGACGGTGAGAGAGCGAAGGTACGCCATGGAGAAGCAGGAGGATCAGACGAAGATCAACGGCTCCCTCAACATAGGGACCGACGCCCTGAAAGTCGATTTGCCCTCTTCTATTTTCGCTTCGAAACGGAAGTCGGCATTTGATCTGGTTCTGGTCACTCCTTCGGCCAGGCCGTCTCCTCCGGCAGGTCGGCGTCGGGGGGCTGCAGCACGAGCTCCTCCGGCAGGTCGTTCACCTGGTCCTCCGGGTTGACGACGGCGACGAGCGGCAGGGCCAGGGCCGTAAAGAACTTCCCCATTGCCGCGATCAAGAACTCCTGCTGGAGCTCGATCATATCCTCCTCCAGCCGGCCGTCGTCGCGGACGTGGCCCTCGATGTCAAGGTAGAAGACGCGCGGCCAGTCCGGAAACTCGTCCTGCGCTTCCACGAGCAGGTCGAAAATGTCGTGCGCCGCCGTTTCGAAGTCGTCGCCCTCCTGAACGATGTGGTAGAGGGAGACGGTGTTGTCGAAGTTCATGTGGATGCCCGGCGCATCCGGCTTGTTGTACTCCGGAATGAAGTCCGGCACTTCCTCGCTCGATTGGGGCATGAAGCAGCAGGAATTGTGGGGGAAAGCGCGACGGCTGTTGAATGCCTGCTCGCCCCGAGAGATTCGCCGGACGCGCAGGCGGATCAGTCCGACGCGGACGCGGCGGCGTCGTTCGGCGCAACGGTCCCGTTCGTGGGAAGGGAATCGCCGGAGGGGGGCGACGGCGAGTCAGAGGCCGCGGTGTCTGTCTCGTTTCGTTTGCGCCGCTGGCGCTGGACGGAGTGGGCGAGGATCTCGTCGTAGAGCCGCCGGGCCAGGTCGGGCGACAAGCCGTGCTTTTCGGCGATGGCGGCCACGTGATCGAGGAGCTCCTGCTCTCGCTCTTCGTCCTTTACCGTGTCGCCGTTCTCGGCCTTCATGGCACAGAGCTCGTCGACGATCGCGTAGCGCTCGGCGAGCAGTTCGACGAAGCGGCGGTCGATCTCGTCGATGCGGTCGCGAGCGTCTTCCAGCGTGCTTGGAGTCGTCGTAGACATGGGCGTGTTCTCCAGTTCGTGGTGAAGAATGCGTTCGGAGAACCCGCCGGGAGTAAGGCGCCCGGACCCACACGCAAAAACCCGCCGGGCCCGAGTGCCTTCGGACCGGCGGGTGCAGAATACAGGGGATGTCAAGAGCTCGTTCTACAGACCGCCGGTCGGGGAGTAATAGAAATAAAAATACGCGTAGCCCAGATAGGAAGCGGAAAGCGCGTACAGTCCCCCGGCGTTCTCGACGCAAGCGTCGAGCGAAGAAGCGGCGGCCGTTGCGGGAGCGAGCGTGTTCATGACTGCTCCACGGTAGCCATCGCCGGAGTCGAAGTCAACGTCAAACCGTCTTTCCACAAAATGATCACATTTTGGAACCGCTTCGATTTCATTTTCCGCCTCAGGTCTCTGATTCATCGGTTGCCGCCGACGTCTGTACCATCTGTCCGGCCAATTCGGTGACCAGTTTCGCGCAGACCGGTGCGGTGTGCCCGTCCACGTCCTGCGCCGGATTGAACTCCACCACGTCCCCACCCACGATGGGCCCGTCGAGCGCGTGGAGGAGGCCCAACACGTCGCGCACGGAGAGGCCGCCCGGCTCGCGGTGGGACACGCCCGGAGCGAAGGCGGGATCCAGGGCGTCCACGTCGATCGAGACGTAGACCGGCCCCGCAAGGTCAGGGCGGGTGCTCTGTGTCCAGTCGCGCATGGATACCACGTCCACGTCGAAGCGGTCGGCCTGTTGCTGCTGCGGGGGATTCATGGTTCGGATGCCCACCTGCACGAGCCGATCGGCCCGGTCCTCTTCCATGATTCGCGCAAACGGGCAGGCGTGCGAGTACGGATCGCCTTCGAATGTGTCGTAGAGGTCCGGGTGAGCGTCGATCTGCAGGATCGTGAGCTGGGGATGGTCGGGGCGCACGGCCCGGAGGATGGGATGGGTGACGGAGTGGTCGCCGCCCAGGGCGAGGGGCCGCCGGTTCTGCTCCAGGAGGTCGGTGATCGCATCTGTGATCGCGGACCGCGGATTTGCGTCCGAGGAGAAGGCCACGTCGCCGGCGTCGCGGAGATGCTCGCTCACGTCCACGCCCGTTTCGCTCCACGAGTTGGTGGCGGGGGACTGCAGGGCGTCTCGGATGCGGGCGGGCGCCTCCGCCGCCCCCCGAAGGTGCGACGAGCCATGGTCGTAGGGAAGGCCGACGAGCGTAGGCGGACCAGACGCGGCCATTCGGGAGCGGAGGTTGATGCGACGACTGCGCAGGGGGGCTACTGGTAGTCCTCACGCACCGGGCTAAATACGTCAATGATCTCGCAGTCCGTCACCGCCCGGCCCGAGTGCGGGGCGTCGGCGGGGATGACGGCAATCCGACCCGGCTTCAACATGTCGGTCTCCCCGTTCAGCGTCAGCTCGAATTGTCCGTCCACCACAATCGAGATCTGCTCGTGGGGATGCGAGTGCTCGGGGAAGGTCGATCCGGCCTCCACCTCCCAGCTTGCAACCGTCATGTTGTCCGAATGGAGGAAAGCGCCGAGAAAGCCCGGAATTTCCTCGGACCGGTCGACAGTGTCAAGCGAAACGAACGGCATAACCGGATGGAATCGTGAAACTTGAATGCGTTCCCCCTTTACGCGACGGATTGCGAATCGCTCCTTGCTTGGAGAAAAGCAGTTCACGGCTCAGCTGTTGCCTGGGCAACTGGAAGGTCCGTCCACCGCGTCGTGTAGCGGGGCGATGTGCGGTGCCGCTTCATGGTCCATGATCGCCCGGCGGACTCGCTTCTCGGCAGACCCGCGGCGGCCAGCCCGATCGTCCCCGTTCCGTGCTCGCGGTTGACCCGATCGATGGCGCCTGTAAGCGCCTCGTCGACCTGACGCCGACGACCGAAGAGGCTCTCCTGATGCGGGCGGTTCGGGCGAATGTCATATAACTTGACACCGGCTTTCTTGTAGCCGTAAGGTTCTCGGTAAATGGCGTCCAAAAGGTGCCGGGACGCCCGGGTGAAGGGAGCCGCCCGGGCCGTGTGGGCCGGCAGCGTTCCGGCCACTCCGTTTGCGTAGTGCGGCGGCGGACCAAACCGCTTCGTCGTGATGAAGACCTCGAGGCCGCGCGCGACGAGATCCTCCTCCCTCAGCTTTTCGGCGGCCCGCTGCGCGTGCTTTGCGAGCGCTTGCCGGAGGTTGTGCTTGTCCTCGACGCGCTCGCCGAATGACCGAGACCGCACCAGCGTCTTCCGGTCCGGACGGACGCGCTCCAGTTTCAGGCAGGACGTTCCGCGCAGTTCGCGGGCGGTTCGAAGGCCGACGACCGTCATCTCTTGCTTGATCCATGGGTCCGGGAGGGCCCGAAATCCCGCGGCCGTGTGGACGCCCTTCTCCGTAAGCTTTTTCTCGTAGGCCGACCCGATGCCCCAGATGTCCCCCACCGGGACGCATTGCAGAAGCTTCTCGCGCGTCGGCTCGTCCGGACACACGTAGATGCCTTTCCCCATCCCGGCGCGCTTGCGGGCCTTGGCGTTTTCGTCGGCGATCTTCGCGAGCGTCTTCGTGGGCCCGATGCCCACGCGGATTGGAATGCCGAGCCCCCGACGGATCCGTCGGCGGAGCCGATCGCCCAGTCGCTGGAGGTTGTCGCGGGAGAGCGCGGGGAGCGTCAGGAACGCCTCGTCGATCGAGTAGCGCTCCAGCTCGAGCGCTTCCTCCTCGAGAATGCCGGCGATTCGGCGAGACATGTCCCCGTAGAGCGCGTAGTTTGAAGACAGCACCGACGCGCCCATCTCGTCCAACTTCTCCTCCCACTGGAAGTAGGGCGCGCCCATCGGAACGCCTGCCGCCTTCAGCTCCTCCGATCGCGCGATGATGCATCCGTCGTTGTTCGAAAGAACGGCGACCGGCCGCTCGCGTAGCGACGGGGCAAAGACCCGCTCGCAGCTCACGTAGAAGTTCTCGCAGTCGATGAGGGCGTAGGTCGTTTCCATAGGGGCGAATCGGCGATCGAATCAGGGGCGCTCGGAGGAGATAGAACGGGGTCACGACACGTCGTGGACCACGTGGCGGACCACGCCCCAGACGATGAGCTCCTGGCCGGGATCGATCGGGATCGGGTCGTGGCTGTCCGATTCGGGGACGAGGAAGGGCTGTCCGTCGTGGAGGCGGTACCGCTTGACGGTGAGTTCGCCGTCCAGGGCCGCGACAACGATCGACCCGTCGTCGGGCTCCACCGAGCGATCGACCACGAGCAGGTCGTCGTCGTGAATGCCGGCCCTTGTCATCGAGTCTCCGGCGACGCGGACGTAAAAGGTCGTCTGCTCGTTTTCGATCAGGTGCTCGGAGAGGTCGAGGCTGCGCTCAACGTAATCGTCGGCGGGAGAGGGAAAGCCGGCCGCCACCTGCGATAGAAAAAGGGGGCGGCGGCGCGTCTCATCGATACGCGATTTTTGGACGTCGATTACGGTGAGGGAGTGGGGGCGCTGAGACTCTCTGTCGACGCTTTCTCGCGAACGAGCGGTCATTAGAGAAATCGGGTTCGGATTGTGAGTTGGAGGCGCTGCTTCTGGGAAAGCGCATAATACGAACCAGCACACATATTTTAAACATGCCTCGTTGTCGTCACCCCGAGAGCAATAGGAAGATTACGTATCTCGAACTTATTATTTCCTTATTTCCTCGATTCCCACGTTAGATTCGCTGGGGGGTACGTGTCATTGGGGTGCATTTCGAGAGGAGAGTTTCCGGAATGTCATCTCCAAACAAATTCACTTCTCGAAAAGCCCGGTTCCTTGGTGGGGGGCCGGGCTTTTTGTCGTTGTACCACGGCCGATTCGTCGTTACGGGTCAGTCATGACTGTATGGACTGTGGAAATCCGTGCTCACGGACGTTATGTGAACGGTCCCCGGCGTGTCTAGGGGGAAAATCGCTGCGACCGTTTCCAATAGAATTGACTGTAATGCACTACTGCCCCGAGCACGCGGCGCTTCTGCCGGAAGGGGTCCCACCCCTCCCCATGCCGGACACCCGGCTTCAGCTTCTCTGGCTTCTGGCGGCTTTGGATACGCGCCGCCAGATGCGCCCAGTGGGGCACGGCCCGCTTGCCTCCGAACAGCGGCCTGACAATCAGGAGAGTCCTCTCCGCCCGTAGTGGTGGACTGACGTGGCAACCGTCGTGCGGCCCACGACATCTCACGCAGCACTACCGTTCGATCCAGACGTTTTGATGCGCGTCGATGCGGGTGTGCCAGTCGGGCGGCACGACAATGGTGGTGTCGTACTGGTGGAGGACCGCCGGGCCATCGAACGCGTGACCGTGGTGAAGAGCAGTGCGATCGTAGGTTGTCGTCGGGCTTGGTCCGTCGGCGTCGAACCACACCGGACGGGTGCCCAGCACGGCCTCATTGAGAGGCTGGTCCGTCTTTGGCTCACGGGGGAGGTCGGGCGGCGGGGTCTTGACGCCCCCCCGTACCCGGAGGGCCACCACTTCGACGGGCTCCTCGGGGTTGGCGTGGCCGTATCGCTCGCGGTGACGGTCGTGAAAGGTGCGGACGGCGTCGGTCACGTGGTCTCCGGTCACTGGCGTGGCGAGGGGCACACTCAGTTCGTAGCTCTGCCCCTCGTAGCGGAGATCCAGCTCGAGGGTGAGCGTGGGCGTGCCATGGTCGGCAAGGGTGGCTCGCACGTCCTCGGCGCACGCCTCGGCGGCGTCGACCAGCGGGGACGGGTCGTCGGCCAGCGCGTCGGCCCGGCTGAGGACGGCGCGGGCGGTGTCGTACACGACGTTGGCCATGAGGAGGCCAAGCGCGCTGAGGACGCCGGGCGTGGGCGGAACGAGGACGCGCTCCATGCCCAGGGCGTCGGCCAGGGCGGTGGCGTGGAGGGGGCCGGCCCCGCCGAACGGGACGAGCGTGTAGTCCCGCGGGTCGTGGCCGCGCTCCACCGAGACGCGGCGAAGCGCCCGCTCCATCGTCGCGTTGGCCACGCGCAGGATGCCGAGGGCCGTTTCTTCGGGCGAGAGGTCGAGCGACGTGCCCAGCTCAGCGACCGCGTCGCGGGCGGCGTCGGGGGCCACATCGAGCGTATCGTCTCCCCCCAGCAGGCGTTCGGCGTGGAGGCGGCCCAGAACGAGGTGGGCGTCGGTGACGGTCGGCTCGGTGCCGCCGCGCCCGTAGCAGACGGGCCCCGGCTCGGCCCCGGCACTCTCGGGGCCCACCCGCAGGCTGCCGCCCGCGTCGACGTGGGCAATGCTGCCCCCGCCCGCCCCCACGGTGTGAATGTCGGTGGCGGGCAGACGGAGCGGCAGGTCGGCAATCGTGTGCTCGGTGGTGCGGGGGACCGCCCCGTCACAGAGAGCCACGTCGGCGCTCGTTCCACCCATGTCGAGCGTCATGAGGCGCGGCGCGTCCGTGTCGAGGGAGCGGCGCGCCACGCCGAGGGCGCCCACCACGCCGCCGGCCGGTCCACTGAGCGCAAGGCGCGCGGCCTCGTCCGCCGCCGTGTCGAGGCCGATGGTGCCGCCGTTCGACTGCATCACGCGGACCGAACGAGCCCCGAGCGCATCGTCGAGCCGGTCGAGGTAGCGGGCCACCTGGGGGCGCACGTAGGCATTGACCACCGTCGTCGCCGTCCGCTCGTACTCGCGGTACTCCGGGAGCAGGGCGCTGCTCCGGGTCACGGGCACCTCCGGTAGCACGTCGTTCAGAATGGTCTCGGCACGCTCCTCGTGGTCAGCATTTTGGTACGAGAACAGAAAGACGAGCGCGACGCTCTCCACGTCCTGCTTCGCCAGCCGCTCGGCCACCTGACGGACCGCGTCCGCGTCGAGGGGCGTGAGCACCTCGCCCTCGGCGCTGAGGCGTTCGGGCACCTCGTGGCGCCGATCGTCGGGCACGAGGGGGGCGGGGCGCGACGGTTGCAGGTCGTAGAGGTCGGGGCGGTTCTGGCGCCCAATGACGAGCACGTCGGCGAAGCCCTTCGTGGTGACCAGGGCCGTGCGGGCGCCCCGCCGTTCCAGCAGGGCGTTGGTCGCCGCTGTGGTGCCGTGCACGACCGGGGCGTCCACCGCACACTCGACGTGATCGAGCCCCGCGACGACGCCCTCGTGCTGAGGGGATGTCGTGGGCTCCTTGTGCACCTGCAGGCCGTCCTCGGTGGCCACGACAA
>CAZTDC010000082.1:0-10977 GCA_964612165.1 uncultured Salinivenus sp. | reverse complement strand
CGACCGAATCGGTCGACGTAGATGACCTCGCGGCCGGCGATACGGTGCGGGTGCGGCAGGGGGAGCGCATCCCGGTGGACGGCACAGTGGTCGAGGGCACGGCCACCGTCGACGAGTCGCTCCTGACGGGCGAGGCAAAACCCGTCGGGAAAACCCAGGGCGACGCGGTGATCGGAGGAAGCGTGGTCCAGACCAATGCCCTCACCGTGACGGTGGGCGCGAACGCCCAGAGTACGCTCGATCGGCTCGTGCAGCTCATGTGGGAAATCCAGGCCTCCACGCCCGGCGTACAGCAGGTGGCCGATCGCCTAGCGAGCCTCTTCGTTCCCCTCGTGCTGCTTCTCGGGGCTGGGGCCGTCGGCCTACAACTCTACGCCGGAACGGCCCTTCCGCACGCCCTCCTCACCGGCCTTACGGTACTCATCGTGTCGTGTCCCTGCGCGCTCGGCCTCGCGACGCCACTGGCGGTGGCCGCCGGGACGCGGGCCGGCCTCAAGCACCGCATTGTCGTAAAGCACACGGGCGTTTTCGAGCAGGCCGCCGACCTCGACATGATCACCTTCGACAAGACCGGCACGCTGACCACCGGCCAGATGACGGTGCTGGACGCGGTGGGCGACGACGATGCTCTCCGGCGGGCGCGGGCCGTCGAACAGTGGTCGTCGCACCCGGTGGCCGAGGCCGTCGTCGACTCGGGCCCCGCCGCCTCCGCCGACGTGACCGACGTGGAGACGCACCCCCGAGGCATCGCGGCCACGATGGCCGAGGAGCGCGTCTTCGTCGGGCACCCCGAGGCCTATCGCAAACGCGGCGGGACGATTCCGGAGGCCCTGACCGATCGGACGGAGACAGCCCTTGACAACGCAAAGGTACCGGTCGTGGTGGGCCGGAACGGGCAGGCCCGGGGTCTTTTCGTGGTGGGGGACGCGGTCCGGGACGAGGCGGACGCCGTGCTGGACCGACTCGCCGACGACACTCGACTGGCCGTGTGTACGGGCGACCACGACGCCGCGGCCGCCCCCCTCCGCAGTGACGACCGCATCAACGATGTCTTCGCCGGCGTGCGTCCCGCAGCCAAGCGCGCCCTTCTTCGACAGTGGCGCGTGGAGCACGGAGCGGTGGCGATGGTGGGCGACGGTAGCAACGACGCCCCCGCCCTCGCCGACGCCGACCTGGGCATTGCCTTCGGGCCGACCGCCCTCGCCGCCGACTCGGCCGACGTCGTGATCCTGGACGACGACCTCTCACGCGTACCGGACGTGCTCGCTCTCGCACAGGCCACCCGCCGTCGCATCCGGCAAAACCTGGGCTGGGCCTTCGGCTACAACGCCGTCGCCATCCCGCTCGCCATCGTCGGCTGGCTCAATCCCCTGGCCGCGGCCCTGGCGATGGCGTCGAGCAGCCTGCTGGTGGTGGGAAACTCGGCGCGACGCCTCTCGCCACGCAGGTAGTCCCCTCTGCCGAGGATGACGCCGACCTCATTTTGCGCCCCCCCTGGAACGGCGGCGAGGACAAGGACTTGGGTGTCAAAAACGGACCGACCTACCACTACCGTGTCAACGCTCATTCTTAGCAATGACTTTGCGATCTCAAAATCTTGGGCAGTCGCCCCGAACGAAGTTGAGGAGCCTCCTGGAAGTAGGTAGCCTGCGTTCAGCAAGATGTCTCGACTCTGGCAATCTGAGATTGCCTCGCTCAAAATGACGTGCTATACCGTAGATTTTGAGATCGCGCTCACCTTCACATTCACAATTGACGCTGCACTACCGCATTGCTTCAATCAGTTCAGCCGATGAGGAAAGTGCGGGATCGAACGAGGTCGGAAAACGCCCTTCTCCGAGTCCCCCGACCGGAGTGACGCCCCCATTTCGACCATTAGCGTCGGGCATTTCTTCCGACCGTAACAACATTTTGCCCGTCCCGGCACTCAATACGGCCAGATCTGGAGCCCATCGTCAACTGGACTCCGGATCCAGCCCCAACTATGTCGCGTGTCGTTCTGGGCGAACACCCAATCCGCACCAACGCTCATTTTCCCAGTCCGAAAAGAGCCCGTCAATCGCGTCGTGCGCCCAGGCCTCCCTTCCTCCCGTTTGTCCCGATTACCTCGCCGTCAAACATGGTACGGTGTTTGTATTTTTGTAACGCGACAGCAAGATTGGATTGCACACTCGACGGAAAACGCGTGGACAAATTCATTCCCATGTTCTGACTGGCGCCGACAACACGCAGCCGGTCCACCTCGGTTCAGGACCGAGTACTACGGCGACGCGGACCCTGACGGTCTTCTCTGATTCCTCGTCCCCTCCGGCCGAGTTCGCGCACAGCGACGAAGGAACCACCTTTCCTTCTGTTTGTGCCGCAGCGCCTCTCACGCGACACAGTCTCTTCGCCCCACGTTCTCTCGACGACTCGAAGTACGCCCAATCATGATTTCGACGTCATCTTTTCCTCGCCTCGTCAGTTCCCTCCTTGTCTGTGCCCTTCTGGTGGCCTCGTGCAGCATGATGAAGAGCTCGACATCCCAGAGCGGGCGCGACATGCCCTCCTGGTTCCTGGACAATAAACCGATGGATCCCCATCACATCTTTGCCGCCGCGACGGCAACGGCCTCGGACCTACAGGTGGCCTCGAGTAAGGCTGCCAACAAAGCCCGGGGCGACATTGCCACGACCATTGAAACGCGGTTCCAGGGCCTGACGAAACAGTTCCAGGAGGAGGTCGGCCAAGGGCCCAATGCCAAATCCGTGTCCCAGTTTACGCAGGCCTACAAATCGGTCGTCAGCCAGACAATCAACGGTTCGGAGGTGGTCGAACGGGAGATCAAACAGGAGGACGGAGACTACCGGGCGTACGTGCTGATGCGTATGCCAATCGGGGAGGCCCAGGAACAGCTGATGCAGAAAATTCAGACCCAGAGGAACACCTTCACTCGCTTCCGCTCCTCGCAGGCTTTTAAGGAACTGGAGAAGGAGGTTGATGGGTACCGCCAACGCCAGAAGGAACAGCAAGCCCGCGAACAAGGGCGAGCGTCCGCTCAGATTGAGGAGCAAGGAACCGGAGACGATGTCAACGCCCAGGTACAGGAACGACAAGCAGAGGGGTCCGCCTCACCATCTCCCAGCGACGCTCCGACGGAGGAGCAGGTTCAAGCCGGAGAGGAGGAGACCGAAGAGGCCTCCGATGCGGAAGTGACAGAGCGGGACGTGGAGGGGCCAGAAACGCAAAATCCGAGCGACGCCCCGACGGAGGATCAAGTTCAGGCCCCGGAGTCGGAGGATGAAACGGAGGCCGATCAACCGAACCAGGAAGACGCTTCCCTATCGAGGGCGGAGCGAATTGAGAGAAGGGTTCGCTCGGCGGCCCAGCCGTGGATGGGCACCCGCTACAAGCTCGGCGGCGAATCGAAGAACGGCGTCGACTGCTCGGCGCTGGTGCGAGCCGTCTACGACGACGCCTTCAGCATCGATCTGCCGCGCACAACGGGGCAGCAGGTCAATCGGGGACAAAAAATCACCCGATCCCAGATGCGGGCTGGCGATTTGGTTTTCTTTCGCACCGGCGACCAGGCGAAACACGTGGGCATCTATCTTGATAATCGGAAGTTCGTTCACGCCTCCTCTAGCCAAGGCGTCACCATCTCGCCCCTAAAGTACGACTACTGGCAGGAAAACTACTGGCAGACGCGGCGCCTCTCGGTACTGTAAGAGACCTCGCTACCGCTGATTCAACCCTCTTCTTCGTCGCCTCGGCCGGTATCTTCTCTGAGCCCTTACTTCCTTCTTCTGTTCGGAGACCCGTTCGGCCGAGGCGATGAGACACGTCCTCTTCCCAATGGCTTCAATCGAAGAATCATTTTCTCCCGACGCCATGACGCATTCGATCTGTCAGACTCGACTTCGCTGCGCACAGCCGATCTTCCTCGGCGCTTTTCTCCTGCTGATGGGCCTGTTCGGTGCCGGGTGCGGGTCGTCAGGGGCTGCCCAGCAGGGCCGTTCGGCGGCCGCTGCTGAGGCGACTTCCAATTCTGAAGCGACCACTGCTTCTTCCCAGCAGGACACCCAGCAAGCCTCGCAGGAGTTGCGCTCGACGACAGTGGAGGACCCCATCAAGGTACTCCGCCTCCCAAAAGTGCAGGATCGACTCGAGAACGCGGCCCAGGACTGGTACGGAACGCCCTACGACTGGGGTGGCGAAACCAAGGAGGGGGTGGATTGCTCAGGGTTTGTCCAAAACCTCTACAAGGACGCGTTTGCCTACGGGTTGCCACGGGTCACGGAAACACAGCTGCAGTCCGGCCCCACCGTCGAGCGCGACCAGATTCGCCCCGGCGACCTGGTCTTCTTCCAGCCGGAAGATCAGTATAACCACGTCGGTGTGTATCTGGGGGACGGCACCTTCGTGCATGCGTCCTCCAGCGACGGCGTAACCGACTCCGAACTTGATAACAACTACTGGGATCAGTACTACTGGACGGCGCGGCGCCCGCTAAAGCCCGCTACGATTCCGGACACGCTGTCGAGTGAGCTTCTGGCCTATAAGTATCCGGACTCGGACTCGACCGTCCAGGTGGCGGAAGCATCCGAACAGCCCCAATCCTCCGACGAGGAAAACGCCGATCCGGAGCAACAGACGGATCAGACATCTCAGGCCTCGGACGCTGAAGCCTCAGAGGGGACAAAAATTGCCTCGTGTGATGCCGAGGGCGTAGATTGTACCGATCCGTCGTCCGCTGAAACGTCCGACTCGGACGACGAGACGACCCGCAAGGGATGGTAACGGTCGTCTCCCGTTCCCGCTTCGAATGCCTCGCCGATCTTGGCCACGTCTTTTCTCCTGTTCTAACATGCCCTCCACTCTTCAGCGAATTGGCTGTGCACTTCTTCTCTTCGTACTCATAGGAGAACCTGCTCAGGGACAGGCCCTCCGGGGCCGCGTGAGCCTGCAGCTTAAAGGAAGCACGACCCAGGCGAGCGTCGCGCCCGGATTTCACCTCGACGCCCAGCTCCCCATCGTGGACGGCTTCTCCATCGTGGGCGGCGGTGGGATCTCTGCCTTCCTGCTGGAGGGACGGCGGCGGGGCACGTACACGTTCGACCCGGAGCTGACCCTGAAGGTAACCCTGCCCAGCCGTTCGAAAGGGGCCACGACCGTCTTCGGCGGCGCGGGCTACCACGTCGCGTTTGGCCCGAATCCCAAAGGAAGCGGTCCCACGGTCCACCTCGGGCTCGGACGCATCTGGACCCTCCGGGAGTCAACGCTCTTCGTAGACCTCGTTCCCACGGTCGTCGTCCAGAAAGAAACCGTCGCCGTGCTCCTGCCGCTGCGGGCCGGGGTCGTGTTTTGACGATCCGAGGTCCGGCCCTCTCTCCCAATCCACACTCGTCTTTTCCCTCCTCCCGATCCGTGCCAATGCCTCTCAACGTGACCGCCGAACGGCAAAACGCCGCGCCTCGACGGACCCAGAAACCGCTCTCCCAGGATACGCGGAGTGGGCGCCCTACGTCGTCACTGCCCTCCGTCGCCGTTGGGCGCGCAGCGACCTGGTGCGCACTCGCGTTCGTTCTCGCCGGTCTCCTGTCGCTTAGCAATCGTGCGGCGGCGCAAACGCGGTACGGCGGCGGACTTCAAATGATGGGAAGTACGGTCGTCGAGAGCGTCGGTCCCGGCCTGCACCTGCGAACGTCCTTCGCAATGAACAAGGATCTCTCTCTGGCGGTGGGCGGAACCTTCACGGGCTTTCTCTTCGAGGGACAAGGGCGAGCCGGATACGCCTTTGATCCGGAGCTGACCCTCATCGTCACGATGCCCGATCCCTCGAACAGTTCACCGTACTTTCTCGGCGGCGCGGGCGGCCATTTTCCCATCGGGGCGGATCGTTATGAGGGCGTGGGCACCGGCCCCACCTTCCATCTCGGCCTCGGAAAAGTATGGCAACAGGGAGCCACCTCTCTGTACATCGAATTGGCGCCGACCCTGTTTTTCCGACAGGAACGAACGTCCGTGCTGCTTCCCCTACGCGGCGGCATCATCTTCTGAAATGGGTGTTCACGTCCTCCTCCCCGATGGGCTCGGAACGGCTCTTGAGAGACGCCCCCCTCGAAGGAGCCGACAAGAAAAGAAGCGACAGCGATGACATAGATGTCCTCCGCTACGAGTGATGGAGGAAGGGCAATCCCGAAAGCTTTTAAGCGTCAGGGAGCAACATTCACACACCGGCCTCGGAGGGCGACCCTCCGAACTGGGAGCGCATGCGCGTGAGCACCGTGTCGGCAGCTTCCGGGGCCACGTCCCGAAGGTGGCGCTGAAAAGCGGGCCAGCCAACAACATGGGGGGCCTCGCGCACGTGATTCTTTCGGATGCGGATCGACCGGGTCGCGTCGACGGTCGCGCTCGAGGTCTCCCACGTTACGGACTGAATCTGAACCGAACGCGGGAACCGGGCGCGGACGGTGTGCACCGAATCCCCGGTGGTCTGTACCGAGGCTATACGGAAGGTATCGACAACCGTGAGCGTACGGCCCCCAACCGCCCCCGCCATGAGCATAGCAAGAGAGTCGCTGAGGGGATGGTCGCTACTAAGAAGCGCCCCGTGGTGGGCATACCGCAGGTAGCGCCTCGCGAGGGTACGCGGGCTCACCTGCTGATCCAACGATCGCTCGGTCGGCGCCACCATTGGAGGCGAATCGTCCGTCTCATTGGACTCATCGGCGTCGTTGGACTGGCAGCCGGCGAGCAGGAGGGCCGCAAGGACAAGCCCCCCACTCCACCGAACGAGTCGGGGCAACGAGTCGGGCATGGCGAAACCGGATCTTATGCGAAGCAGCCAATGAAACGCATCTATGCTCGTGTCTCCGAAAAACGAAGCAAACACTTTGTATGAACTGACTCCCCCTGGGCGTCGGATCCGCGCCAGTGTAAAAAAACCGGAAGCAGGAACAACCGTCCACTGAGGACGCCCGCTCCTGCTTCCGGGTCGGTGAATGCGAATTCGTCTCTTCGGACTTCTCCTCGAAGCGGAAACGTCAACAGCGCTAGAAATCAAAATACACCCCAATCTCCGGTTGGATGACCGAGGTGCTTTCCTCGGTAACGGTTACGGTTCCATCGGACTGAACGACTGGAACGTCCGTCTGTCCGCCGTAGATATATTGCACGCTCAATGCGAGGCCGAGCGCTTCCCCCTCAATGCGAGCGAACCGATAGTTCAGGCCCGCTCCGATGCCGAAGCTCGCCGCTGCTCCCCCTTCGTCGGCCCTTTCCTGAAGTGCGGTCGGCGTTTGTGTCTGCCCCGATTCCGGTCCTGACTGGCCCACGGCCGAGAACAGAATATTGTACCCGACCAACCCTTCCACGAACGGACGAAACAAGCCGGTTGTGGGCTGGAGCCGAATCGAAATCTGCGGCTGAAAGACGAGAGTCGAGAGCCTGTACGTAACATCGTCACTGCTATAAAACTCGAGAGTCTCGCCACCAAATGTCCCGAAGTCAAGGTCGCCGCCCCCGTACACCCCGAACGACGACAGTTCGAAGAGACGGTAGCCGTATGAGAGATCCCCCCCAATGGACGGGCCACTGAGGGCGTTGGACAATCCCCCACCCGGAACGTTGATTGAGAGGTTGAGGCTGCCCTGATGTTGAACCGGCTGGTCGACCGCCTGGCTTCCTTCATTCATTGAGCCTCCCTCCTGCGCATGTGCCGGCAGCGTCCCAACCAGCCCCAGAATCACGAGTGACAGCAGTGCTGCGAAAGGAGTTTTGAAAAACGAGTTCATCGCTCGAAAGAAAATGATTAGAGAGATCATCGTAGATGGGATTCGCACAGCAAGACGAGAACCACACGCCCGGCTGCGGCGCGGATCTCTCGTTTTTGGCCATGCTATTGCGGATGATACGAGTCAGCGAGGACCCAAATCAGACATTTTCCCCCCCGAGATACGACATGTCGGAATTGAATGGGTAAAATGTCGGATCTAGATATCGGTCACGGCCGAATCGGTTGCGAATAAGAAGTAAGCGTCACGCTCAGCGCACGTTGTGATTTTTTTGATGGACCTGTCGATTTGTCGAACCGCCGTAGGACAGACGGATTGAACGAGATCCTATGTCTACGTCCCACACCGCACACGATGTTGAGGTCGATGATCAGGCCGGGTATTGGGCCCTCGTCACCGGCAACACGAATTTTCGCCGGCTCTGGATTGGAAACCTCATCTCCCTGCTGGGCGACTGGTTCAATACCATCGCCCTCTACGTCCTCGTCACTGAGCTCACCGGCTCGCCCCTGGCGCTGGGCGCGGTGTTCATCACCAAGATGCTGCCCTGGGCGCTGTCGGCGCCGCTGGCCGGCGTCATCGTCGACCGCTACAACCGGCGGCGACTCATGATCGGAATGGACGGGCTCCGGGCCGTCATCGTGCTGGGCTTCCTCCTCATCGACCAGCCGGCAGACGTGCCCTGGCTCTATGTCCTGCTCACGGCCCAGGTGGTGGCGGGGGCCGTCTTCAACCCGGCCAAAAGCGCCGCCCTCCCCAACATCACCACGCCCCGCGAGCTGCTTACGGCCAACGCGCTCATGTCGGCCACGTGGTCAACTATGCTGGCGGTGGGGGCCGCCCTCGGTGGCTTTGCAGTGGAAGCGTTGGGCACGGAGGCGGTCTTCTGGATCGACAGCGCCACATATCTCGTCTCGGCCGTCTTCATTCTCGGGACCACCATCCCACAGGACACCGAGCCGGCCAACACCTCCCTCCTGCGCTCCGCCGTCCGCGAGATTACCGACGGCTGGCGCCACCTGCGCGATCACCCGCGGATCGGGCGGTTCGCCTTTGCGAAGGCCACGTGGGCAATATCGGGCGGAGCGCTCGTCTACATGCTTGCCCTGCTGGGGGATCGCATCGCCCCCTCGGCCCTGGCGGCGGGCATCGGCGTGCTCTTCATGGCCCGGGGCATCGGCACCGGCATCGGGCCGGTCGTGGTGCGCGCGCTCTTTCCCGACCGTCAGCAGTGGCCCAGCGTCATCGGCGGGGCCGTCGCCCTCTGCGGCCTCTGCTACGTGGGCGTGGCGCTCGTGCCCTGGTCCTCCAGCCTGCCCATCATTGTGGCCGTCTGCACGCTCGTGGTGATGGGCCACGCCGCGAGCGGGGGCAACTGGGTGCTCAGTACCGTCATCCTGCAAAAGCGGACGGACGATCGCTATCGGGGCCGCGTGTTCTCGACCGACTGGCTCTTGGTGATGAGTGCCGAGTCGCTCTCCATCCTCGTGGGCAGTGCTCTCCTCGAACTTGGCATCTTCACCCTGGAGACGGCCGTGCTGGCCTTTGCGGGGCTTCAGATGGCCTGCGGGCTTGCGTGGCTGGCAATCGTGGTGCCCCGCGAGCGGCGGGATGAGGAGGCAGAAGCAGCAGCAAAGGAATCCCCCGAACCAGCACAGCCGACGAGCGCGGTGCGGTGACAAGCGCTCGCGCGCTCCCTCTTTTCTTGCCCAGCGTCGGTCTCTCTCGCCGGTGAGCGTGCCCAAAATGCATGGACGTTTGAATGTTGACGCGCTGCCGTAAACGCAGTGCCTATCTCCTCCTCCCCCCGCGATGCACCTGTCGTGGGAGAGACAGGGCGTATGGCCCTACGGGTGGGCACATTCGGCGGATGTACTCGTCGAAGGGGGTCTATTCGATGGCGGCTCCGTTTTTCGGAATGGTGAACCAGACCGCAAAGCCGGAGGGATCATTGGACGCCGTTTGGAGGGCGGCGTCGGGGCCGTACGTGTGCTCGAGGCGTGTGCTCGTATTGGCCAATCCGGTGCCAGCCTCCGCGTCGGACAGCGGCGCGTCGGGCTCGGCGCCTACCCCAGTGTCTTCTACCCGCACCCGGATTCGGTCGCCGGTTTCGGAAAGTCGCACGACGATCTGTCCGCCCTCCTCGCTGGGCGCAATGCCGTGGCGGAGGGCATTTTCGACGAGGGGCTGTAGCACCATTGGCGGGACCGGCGTTTCGAGAGCGTCGTCCGCAAGCTCAACCTCCACGGTGGCCTCCAGCCGATCGGAGAACCGGTGCCGTTCCAGGGACAGATAGCGACGCACGAAGTCGATTTCCTCGCGAAGGGATACGCGGTCGCGGTCGGCACTGTCGAGGGCATAGCGCATCAGGCCCGCAAGCTTGGCGATCATCTCCCGGGCCTGGTCGGGATCGTCTTTGAGGGTGGCGCTGATGGAGTTGAGCGTGTTGAAGAGAAAATGGGGATTGACCTGGGCCTTGAGGGCGGCGAGCTGCTGCTCGCGGGCCACGGCCAGCAGCTTGGTGGCCTGCCGCTCCTTCTGCCGAAGGCGCTGAACGTTGCGGACCAAGTGGTAGAGGGCAAACTGGACGGCGTAAACGACGAGTGTCCCGTACAGAACCCACTGGTAGTTCGCCTCCACCTCGGCGGTGGCTCCACTCCCCGCCATCCACTGGATGACGGCGAGGTACGATTCGAGTCCGCTCCAGGAATAGAGAGGGGCAATGAGAAGGTGAGCCCCAAACACCCATCCCCAATGCACCGCATCCATTTCGCGAACGGTGAGCCCCCAGACGGGCACGCTGTACAGGGCAAGAATGAGGCTGTAGATGACCTGCCCGAAGAAGAGAAGGAGGAAGGGAGCGTCTGGGTTCTGCTGGAGAATGAAGAAGGTGTAGAGGAGCGCGTAGAGCGTCCAGCCCACGGCCGCTAGGCCAACTCCTGTCCACGTAATGCGCGGCTTGGGTGGGGACTGGGTCTCAAGATCACCCAGGGATCCGTCGAGTTCGGTTGGGGAAAGCTCCGACGGCATGTCTGCTCAATTCGTTGCCAACGAGGCGTTTCGGCAAGGCGGGTTACGTCCACCGGAAGGCCAACGCCGCCCCAACGGTACTTAGGACGCCTACTCCTGCAAGGACGAGGGCCGCCGTTCCGTTCCACTGGCCGTGCAGCCAGGCGTCCTGCAGGAGGCGGGTGGTGTGGGT
>CAZTDC010000081.1:0-10988 GCA_964612165.1 uncultured Salinivenus sp. | reverse complement strand
ACGAGGGCTCCTGGGGCTACGGCACGGTCCACCACGTGGCCTTCCGCGTCGATGATGACGACCAGCAGATGGCCCTCCGCCAACGGCTGCGGGACGCCGGACACACGCCGACCTCAATGAAGGACCGAAACTACTTCCACTCCATCTACTTCCGCGAGCCGAACGGGGTCAACTTCGAGATTGCGACCGATCCGCCCGGCTTCCTCCACGACGAGCCGGAAGAATCGCTCGGCGAAAAGCTGATGCTGCCCCCCTTCCTGCGGAACCGACGCGAAGAGGTGGAGGCGCAACTCGCGGACATCACAACGCCGTAGAAACAGCCAGAAGGAGGTTACAGGAAACGAGCACGGTCACGAGCCCACGTGTAGCACGATCTGTGTCTGCGCGGGGGCTCTTTTTATTTCAGTCCGGGCATACGAAGGATGGGATCTGTCTCGGCCCGAGACGGATTGGAGAACGAAGCACCCGTATCGGCCTCTCAATCCATTCCTTTTCCACAAGATCCGGCTCGCCGCCGTCTCGCCATGCCGCCCGCCACCCGCACGATGAACGCGAAGAAGAACATCGCCCTCGTCGCCCACGACAACAAGAAGCCGGACCTCCTCGAATGGGCCGACTACAACCGCGAACGGCTCACGGAGCACGAGCTCTACGCGACGGGCACCACCGGACGCCTGCTGCAAGAAAAACTCGGCTTCTCCATTACTCGCCTCCAGAGCGGCCCCCTCGGGGGAGACCAACAGCTCGGCGCCCGCATCGCAGAGAGCACCATCGACGTGCTCATCTTCTTCTGGGACCCGCTGGAGCCGATGCCCCACGACCCCGACGTGAAGGCCCTGCTCCGCATCGCAGCGGTGTGGAACGTCCCCATTGCCTGTACGCGCGCCTCGGCCGACTTCATCTTTTCCTCCCCGCTGATGCAGGAAGCCTACGACCGCCCGGTGGAGGACCTCAGCGACTATCAGGACCGCGAGGTGTCAACCGTGAAGAGCTCGCCGGACACATCCGGTGCGTAGCCGCCCTGAAAGGACAAGACCTGTGCGTTCTCGGCGACCGAAGGATACCCGACGGGGGGGTAGGTGAGGGTAGAGCCACGGAAAAAAGGCACAGCCCGGCCTCCTACCTTCTCACTCTCCCACGCATCCCTTCCGGCATACCGGTCGGGGACGCCAGAAGAGGCGATCATATTTACATGGGGCGGCTCCGGGTCATTCCTCCTTCGTCTCCACCGTCCCAATCGTAAAGCCTTCAATCTCGCTGGCCCGAAAGCGGAAGACCGATCCGCCCAGGTGAATGGCCTCGGCGCCAGTCATGACCTCCTGCACGGACACGTGCACGTACTCGGCCGAGTCGTCGCCCTCAACGGCGTCCATCATCGCCGAAATGAGACCGCTCATCGCGTCGACGGCCCCGTTCTCGTCCCCGGCACGCTCGCGCGCCATCTCGACCATGCGGGTCGTGTCGGTCTCAAACGTGCTCTTGCCCACGATGTGGCCCGTTACCATGTTGCCGCTTACCACCAGCGTGACCGGACAGGCGGCCTGCTCCTCTTCGTTGGCCTTTCGGCTCAGTGCTTCGATTCCTGGATCGCTCATAACGTGTCGCGAACGTGTTGCGTGAGAAAACAATCGAACGCCCCTCCGACTCGTGTCTCGGAGCGGAACAAGATGTTTTAACGTATCGATTCTGGCCCCGAGATCTGAAGATTTTCTCGGAAAGAAGAACGGGCCCTTCTGAACACGATGCCCGGCGGGCGAACCGCGATTCCTAAGAGGCCACAGGACGGGACCCATTAAAGACGCGAGCCGCCTCCCGATGGGTGATTGCGTGCAGGTCGGCCGTGAGCTCCGGGGTCTCCGCGTAGCCGCCCGACAGAAGAAGCACGACCGGCAGATTGCGGTCGCGAATCTGCTCCAGCACGTAGCCGTCACGGGCGTGAAGCCCCTCTCGGGTAAGGGCCGTGCGCCCGAAGCGGTCGTCCGCCGCGACGTCGATGCCACCGAGGTAGAACACGAGGTCGGGGTTGACAGCGTCGAGCGTGTCGGGCAGGTAGGCCTTCAGCGTCTCCATGTACCTATGATCGCTGGTCTCGTCGTCGAGGGGCACGTCGAGCGACGAGGGCGGCTTCTCGAAGGGGTAGTTCTTGGCTCCGTGCATCGAGAAGGTAAACACGGAGTTGTCGTCGGCGAAGACGGCGGCGTTGGCGTTGCCCTGATGCACGTCCAGGTCCACGATGAGGATGCGGCGCGCCCAGCAGGCGGACTGCAGGACGCGGACGGCCACGGCCACATCGTTGAGCACACAGAAGCCCTCGCCGCGGTCGGGAAAGGCGTGGTGCGTGCCCCCCGCCAGGTTGGCCGCAACGCCGTCGGTGAGGGCCATGAACGCAGCGTTGACGGTGCCCTGCACGGCCAGCCGAGAGCGGTAGACGAGCCGCTTCGACCACGGCAACCCCATCCGGCGCTCGGCGTGGTCGGAAAGCGTCCCCCGGGCGAGTTGATCCAGATACGTCGCGGTGTGGACCCGACGCAGGTCCGCCCAGTCGGCCTGGCGGGGCGCCACGACGTTGCGCGGCTCAATCAGGCCCTCCTCCAGAAGAAGACGGTGCAGGGCCGGAAATTTGCTCATGGGAAACGGATGGCCGTCCGGCAGCGGCACATAGTACCCTTCGCTGTAGCTGACACGCATACGGTCGCGCGGGTGGGGGAAGTTACTCGTCGGAGCTCGTGCTGACAAACTCCTGGTAGCTCTGCTGCTGGTAGGATCCCGATCCAATGTAGCGGATCATTTTGAGAAATGTCGGGCGCTTGACGAAGCCCGGCTGGCGCGCAATCGGCGTGCCGTCCGGTTTCAGAAAGGACGTCGTCGGCACGCCCTTCGCGCCAAGTACGGAGGCCAGTTCCTTGGTCGTCAGCGTGCGGTCGCGATACTGATGCGTACCGGCGGTCGTGTCGCTGTTGAGCCGGACGTAGACAAAGTTCTCGCCGATGTATTCGCGAACCGTCGAGTGTGAGTACACTTCCTCCTGCATGCGCTGGCAGTAGGGACACCACGGCGCATAAATTTCGACGAGGATCGGCGTCTCGTTCTTCTGAGCCGTGTCGATCACGTCCTCAAACGGGCGGGGCGGCACCGTCATCTGGGCGTGGGCGATTCCCCCTCCCAGCAGACCAATGAGGAGGACCAGGGTACCGAGACGGGTCAGCGACATGGAACGAGAGAGAGAATCCAAAAAACACCTACAGGTCTGATGGATGGGCGGGGGGAAAGTTTCCCGGCAGAAACCGAAGCCCGACCATCACGGAAGGCGTCGGACTGGGAGATAACCCGCTCCGCTGGGCAGCGCCGCACGCCAAACGCGTTACTCCTCCCCCCCTTCGATCGGGAGGCGGAGCCGTTGACTGGCGTCGAGGCGGGTATCCGGGGCCCCCGTGGCCGCCTCAATGCGGGTGCGGTACAGGGTCTTGAAGCGTCGGTAGAGACGGTCAAGCTGGGCATCGGCCTCTGCGGCCGGCAGGTCGATGACCTCCGGGTACGCAAACGTGGCTGCCCCCGCCGTGTCCACGAAGAGCGTCTTGAGCCCGAGACGCCGCTGGAAAATGGTTGCCGTGGCGTGGAAGACGTGGAATTTTTCGACGGGGATGACCCACAGGTAGTGTGAGAGGACGCCGCGCCGGATGTAAAAGCCGTCGTCCCGGATCGCGTAGTCGTGATTGCGATACTGGAGAACGGCCCAGCCCAGAACGAGGGGCACCAGCGCAAATCCCCACCACGGAAGGGCCGTACCGCCGGGATGCCACCAGTCGACGGGCCAGAAGTAAATGGCGGGCAACAGCAGCGCCGAAAGCGCCATCGTATACCGGAAAAAGCGGCGCCGAATCGTGATCGGCGAGACGGACCCGAAGGCGTCGGGCAGCTCAAACGTCCGCACCCGCTTCGCCAGCGCGAGAATGTCTTCGTACTGCGCAAACGGGGCAAGGACGCGATGGCCCTGCTCGTCGACGTTCATCCCGACGGTTTGCGCCTCCAGCTCGTACCAGCCGAAGGCGCGCATAAAGGGATTCGTGCGTAGGATGAGGGCCTGCACCTTCTTGAGCGGAATGGTCCCTTCCGTCACCGTAAACAGCCCGTGCCGCTTCCGCAGCTTGTCGTCGTCGAGCCAGAGCTGAAAGCCGTAGTAGCGGGTGAGGTGAATGACGATGCCACTGACCCAGCCAAGGAGGCCGGCCACCACCACAGTCCCGATCACCGTGAGCACCGGATTCGCCGCCATCGTGTTCGTAATTTGGTCGATGCGTCCCTGCGACCGAAGAACACGCTGGATGATGAGTTCGGGATTGACGAGTTCAAGAAGCGAAAACATGAGGACGATATAGAGCAGCGAGAATCGAAACGCCCCCGACAGCAGCACGCGAGAAAGCGACATCGAGAAGAGCGTTTCGCTCGGTTCCTCGTCGGTGGCCGTCTGGTCTTCTGTCTCCGTCGTTCGATGCTGAAACGAGCGTACGGCCTTCCGGATCTCGTGGGCGCTGTCCAACCCCACGTACTCGAGCGACCCTTCCGTCGCCGAGCTCCCCGCCGTCTCGATCGTCACCTTGGCGACCCCGAGGAGGCGCGCCACGAGATTCCGTTCGATCTGGACGTTCTGAACGCGCTCGATGGGAATGCTTCGGTTCTGCCGCTTGATGACGCCCTTCTGAATGACGATCTGCTTCGGCGTGATGCGGTAGCTGAAGCGCAGGTACTGCAAAATAATGGCGGGCAAGGCCACCACGCCGTAGAAGATGGTCAGCGTGACGGAGAGGACGTTCTCCGAGCTGGGATTCTGCAGGGTGGGCAGCAAAATAAGAAGGAGCGGTGGCAGGCTCGCCCCCACCCGCAGCAACAGCGTGAGCGGATGCAGGCGCTGCGGCTCGCGCACAGCCCCAAGCGTTACGGACGACTCGGCGTCCGGAGGGGAGGGGTCCCCCTCAGCCGGCGCCGTCGAATCGGCCGCAGGCGCAGAAGCGGCGGCCTCCTCGTTCTCGCTCGGCAGCGAAGCGGCGTCCGAATCAGTCTCCGAAGAGGACGAGGACGGCATTACACCGGATCTTCCGTGAGGGGATCTTCGAGAATGAAGCGCTTGATCTCGTCCCGGAGGCGCTCGGCTTGAGACAGGGGCAGCCCCGGGATGACGACGTCGCTGCTCCGAGACCCGGCCGTGTGGACGACGAGACGCCCGAGTGCATACTCGCGCTCGACCAGGTCCTGCGACACGTCGACGTGCTGGATACGTCGCAGGGGCACCACCGTTCGCACGTGATTGAGCACGCCGTGCTCGGCGTACAGCTCCTCGGGGCGGAGGGCAAAGCCCCAGGATCGGTACCGGAGCCGCGGCCACACGAGGCTGTAAATCAGCCCCACTCCCAATACGGTGCCCGATAGCACCCCGAACGGCAGCCATGCCCCGGGGTCAAACAGGTGGGTGAGATCGTAGAAGAGCGCGGGCACAAACAGAAACAGGGAAAACCCACCCAGCTTGATTGTCCAGATCGTGCGGATCGAGGCGTCGAGCGGGTGGACGGTGTCCGCCGCCACCACCTCCGAAAGAGCCGCCTCCGATGCTGCATCGTTCATACCAACCGGGCAAAAGAATCAAGATGCTTGAGAGAGCTGGAGAGCCGTTCCCCTCCGTCGGCGCTGGAGCACCCCCAATGCGCCTGCTTGAAACAGTGGGGGCGACGGAGGGTTCGGGGGCTTTCGGGAAAAACCGCTCACGTTGCTTTCCCCAGCAACCATTTTTCGTACTCCCTGCGAAAAAGGAGGCAACCGATGTGCGTCTGAGGAGTAGACACGGTACTCCATTTTGGTCCTCTTAGATGAGATGGTCTGCGCCGTCAGCGTACAGGGAGAGTGGTTTGAGACCACCATCGGGAACGGGCCACGGGAGGACTGACGGATTTGCTTAAAGGGAGGGAAAGGGATGAAATATTTTGAACAAGGACAGTCGTGGCGCGGGGCGATGCGCCTTCCGCCCCGCTCGACCGGTACGCTCCTTCTCATCGTGGAACTCGCGCTTCTGTTCGGGTTCTCTCTCGGAACCGGGGAGCTACAGGGGGAGCCCGTAATGGCCACGCAGATGGCTCCAGCAATGAATGGGGCGGCGGTGATGGCCGACACGGTGGAGCTTGTGTGGGCCTGGACCGTCTCGGTGTGGGCGTACGTGGTGTACGCGGCGCTCGTCCTTATACTCGTCACCGTCTTTATCTGGTGGCGCACCTCCTATCTAGAGCGCAGGCGTGAACAGCTCGAACGAGAGGTGGCCAACCGGACCAACGAGGTTCGGGACCAGAAGCGCCAGCTCGAGGACTACAACCGAGAACTCCTCCGCACCAACGAGAAGCTCCGCCACACCATTGAAGAAAAGTCGGAACTCCTCGGCGTGGCGGCGCACGACCTCAAAAATCCGCTCTTCGGTATCCGCGCACTTTCGGAAATCGTTCTCGAAAATGAAGACCTGTCCCAACAGGCAGAACGGAAACTCAACCTGATCCGCGAGTCGGCCGAGGCCTCGCTCCACCTTATCGACGAGCTGCTCGCCTCGGCGGCAAACTCCGACCAGGCGAGCCTCGATGAGGAACCGGTGGACCTGGCGGCCCTCGTGCAGTGGATCGTACGCAGCTTCGAACCGCAGGCCGAGCGCAAGGAGCAAGATCTCCACTGCTCGGTTCCCGACAGCGCCTGTGTGGTGGACGGCGACAAGCGCAAGCTCCAAGAGGCGATCTCGAACCTCGTGAGCAACGCACTCAAGTATTCGCCGCCCGGCGAGACGGTCGACGTCTTCGTCCGACGCAGAAATAAAACGGTTGATGTCGCCGTTGAAGACGACGGACCGGGATTGAGTGACATGGATCAGGAACGCATGTTCGCCCCCTTCCAGCGCCTTAGCCCCACGCCTACCGGCGGGGAAAGCTCGTCGGGCCTCGGCCTCTACATTGCCCAGCAGATCGCCAACCTCCACGACGGACGCATCAAGGTCGACTCGTCGCTGGGCGAAGGCAGCACGTTCACGCTCCGGCTCCCGGCTTCAACGCCCGACACCCGTCCAGTACCAGAGGTCAATCCGCTGTCCGACACAGACTCCGACTGAGCGGGCACGTACAGCGGAAACGATTTCCCCGCGGAAGCGCTTGGCCGAACGGGCACGCAACCCCGGAAGGGCCGCCCCTTCGATCGTGCATTCTCCATCGAACTTGCTTCTCCGTCATGACCTCTCCGGTAAGCATTCTCGGCTGCGGCTGGCTCGGCCGCCCCCTCGGCGTGCACCTCGTGGACCGAGGCCGGCGCGTGCGGGGCTCTACGACGACGCCCGACAAAGTCGACGCCCTGCGCCAGGACGGCATCGAGCCCACGTTGCTGACCCTCGACCCGGACCTCTCCGGGGATGATCCGGACACCCTCTTCCAGTCCCCCATTCTCGTCCTCACCGTTCCGCCTCCGCGCGGCGCCGACGACGTGCGAACGCGGTACCGTCGTCAGATCGACGCCGTTCGCAACGCGGCGGTAAAGGGTGCAGTTGACTGGGTACTTTTTACCAGCTCCACCGGCGTGTACCCGAACGTGGAGCAGACGGTTACGGAGGCGGACTGCCCACCGGGCCAACCCGACGCGCTTCCCGGGTCGCGTCGCGCGACGGGCGCGGCCGCGCTTGAGGTGGAGAAGCTGCTCATGGAGACGCCAGACTTCGACACGACGATCGTCCGGCTTGGGGGGTTGTACGGTGCGGACCGCAATCCAGGTCGCTTTCTGGCCGGCCGCACGGACGTGAGGCGCCCTCAGGCCCCCGTCAATCTCCTCCACCGCGACGACGCTGTCGGCGTGTGCACGACCCTGCTCGACCAGAACGTGCGGGGGGAGGTCTTCAACGCCTGTGCCGACGAGCACCCCACCCGGAAGGCGTTTTACACGCGTGCCGCGGCGGCCCTGGGGCTGGAGCCGCCCACCTTCGACGAAACCGACACCACGACGGGCAAACGCGTGAGCAACGACAAGATCAAAACCCGCTGTGACTATCGGTTTGAGCATCCAGATCCGCTTGCTGACCTGGACGCCTGACGGTAACTCAGGGGGACGGAATCACATCCCTTCGTAGAGGCGGCGAGCCAGTCGGTTGGGGAGCGCATCGGTGTCGCGAATCTTCTGCGCTGCCCCGTCGATGTCGTAGCTGAGACGCACGTTCTCGTACTCGAACGTGTCGGTGTCGAACAATCCCATGCTGAGCTTCGGATTTTGGTCGCGAGGCTGGCCCACACTGCCCACATTGACCAGAAAGCGGTGCCCTCGCCGCACCTGAAGGACCCCGAGACTGTCGGCCATCACAGCGGGCACGTGGGTGTGCCCAATGAAGCACACCTCGGTGTCAAAGTGCGCAAACTGGTCCTGCGCAGCGGGATACGTGGTGAGCCGCTTCCACGCCGTGGGGACGTCTGGGGTGGCGTGGACAAACGTGCAATTCTCGACCGTCGTCGTAAGGGGGAGATTCGCGAGGTACGCGAGCTGGTCGTCCGACAGGCAACGCCGATTGTGTCGAGCAGCGTCCTGCCCGTCAGAAGGAAGCGCCCCGATGTCCTCGCTAACCACAGCTGCGTCGTGGTTGCCCCGAACCACACCAGCACAGTGCTCTCGCACCAGCTCTATACACCGGGCTGGGTCGGCATTGTATCCGACGATGTCGCCCAAACAGTAGACCGCGTCAACGTCGGCATTGTCGATAGCCTTGAGGGCCCGTTCGAGGGCTTCCAGATTCGAGTGAATGTCGGAAAGAATGGCGAGGCGCACAAACAACGTGGAAATTCGATGAACGAGCACAAGTGGACGTTAAAGAAAGGAGTCCGATCTAGCCGAGATCGTGGCATGTACTACGTATATTTACGGATATTTGCCATGCTAAACCGGAAAAGCGAATGATATTCGCTGTCTGACTACGTAAAATTACCTTGATCTGGAGTTGGTAAGATAAAGCTGGTATGCTGTTTGTCCGAATGAGGAACGCTGATCCGGGAAGGAATTCTCCAGACTCGTGATCGGAGAGTGACATGTCCCCTGGGCAGTTGGCCACGCGGCTTCGTTCCTCCGATGTATTCGTGGATGCGGATAACGTTCTCTATTTGCGGACGAACTCTTTGCACAGCATCCGAAGACGAGGACGCAAGCCCGTGGCCGGTTGGGAGGAATTGGATTGAGCCTATTCACTTGTTTTCCTACTTGATCTACCTTTGGAAATGAAACTCGTACTGCTGGTTGAAGATGATCCGGAGACTGCTCAGACGCTGGAAGACGGCCTGACGAGAAGCAATCCGGTCGAGATTCATCACGTCGAAAGTGCCGAGGAGGCGCTCGAGAAGACGGACGATCATCGATACGATCTCCTGATCGTCGACTGGATGCTGCCGGAAATGAATGGGCCTCGGCTCATTGAGGAGCTTCGTGAGGAGGGATACGCCACTCCCATTCTCATGCTCACGGTCCGGGACAGTGTCGAAGATCTGGTCCGCGGCCTTGAGAGCGGCGCCGACGATTACATGACGAAGCCGTTCGAATTCGATGAGCTTGAGGCGCGGGTCCGTGCTCTGCTCCGCCGCCCCCCCGAGTGGAAAACCATCGACCAGGTAAAGGCTGGTCCTCTCACGATCAACACGGCGCGGCGAGAAGCCGATCTTGCCGGCGACTTGCTTGATCTTCGCAAGAAAGAGTTCGACCTGCTGCGTCTGCTGACCGACAAACAACCCGACGTCGTGTCTCGCAGTGTCATTGCCGAGCGCGTCTGGGGGGCAGAGTTTGTTTCCGACAACTCGATCGACGTCACGGTGTCGGGCCTGCGCAAGAAGATCGACGACGCACTGGGCGAAGACAACGACACCGTCCGGCTCGAAACCGTTCGGGGCGTGGGCTACCGCCTCATGGTCGATGAGGAGCAGGAGTAGTTTGCTCTTCGACCTTCCGGTTGCACGCGCTTCTCAGTCTGAGAGTGGGACCTCTCCCCGATACAGGGAGGCGATTCCGAAGGTGAGCGGGTCCCACCGCAGGGCTGTGAAGCCACTGGCCGCCATGCGGTCGAGAAAGTCGGGGCCGTCGGGAAAGGCCGCTACGGAGCTGGGCAGGTACTCGTAGGCGCTCTGCGCAGGGCTCAGGATGCCCCCGATGCGGGGGAGGACGTGACGGCTGTACCAGGCGTAGAGTTGTTTGATGGGAGCGGCGCGAGGCTGGCTAAACTCGAGAACGACGAGCGTGCCCCCGGGCCGCAAAACGCGCCGGATGCCCTGCAGGCCGCCCTCTAGGTCCTCGAAGTTACGTACGCCGAACGCGACGAGTGCGGCGTCGAAGGCGTCATCGGGAAACGGCAGCTCCTCGGCGTCCCCCTGCACGAGCGAGATGCGCGGCGACAGCCCGAGCCGGTCGAGCTTCTTGCGGCCGTACTGCAGCATCTCGGCCGACAGGTCAACCCCGACCACTTCGCGCGGGTGAAGCATGCGCTCCACCTTGATGGCGAGATCGGCGGTGCCGGTGGCCACATCGAGCACACGAGTTGGTTGCTCGTCGGTTAGCAGGCGGACGGCCCGGCTGCGCCAGTACCGGTCGATGCCGAGGCTGAGGACGCGGTTGAGCAGGTCGTACCGGGGCGCGACAGCGTCAAACATGTCCTCGATGGCCTCGGCCTTGCCCTCAACTTCGCCGATGGGGGGATGGCTGCTCATCGGGTGTTGCGTGATGCGTGAAACGGGATGGACGGGAGACTCACGAATCACGCATTACTCGTCACGCGTCCGTGAGTCGGCACTCAAGTTGAACCAGCGAGGACTCAAGGGGGTTGTATACGCCTCAGCTCAGGATTTGCGTCAGCTTCAGCAGGTCGTAGTCGATGGACTTGCGGCGGCCGTAGACGTTGCGGAGCGGCGTGAGCTTGATCTCGCCGTTGACGACGCCCACCATCACGTCCGTGTGGCCGTCGA
>CAZTDC010000080.1:0-11016 GCA_964612165.1 uncultured Salinivenus sp. | reverse complement strand
TCCCCAGAGCTGCGGGAAGATGCCCTCGCCGCCCTTATGAGCCACGACTGGCCGGGCAACGTTCGGGAACTGGAAAACACAATCGAGCGACTCGTGGTGCTCAGCGAGGGCGACGCAATTGGGGCGGGGGCGGTGCAGGAAGCCCTCGACGAGCCGGACCGGGTGCCGACCTCGGACGACATTGATCTCCGAGCTGCCCGCGACCGGTTCGAGGCGGCCTACATCCGGCAGGCCCTCCGTGCCCACGACGGGGCCATTCAGGCCACCGCCGACGCCCTCGGCATCGACCGCTCCTCGCTGTGGCGGAAGATGGAAGAGTACGGATTGGAGTCCGGATAGCGGGCTCCGCCCTAAATGGCTTTCAAGCCGATTTGGAACGGAAGTTGAAGCATTTCGAGGATGCAGTTCCTTCGTGCTCCCGGCCTCAGTTCTAAGGGAGCCTCTAATTAGTGGGACCGGCGCCTCGCCTACTGAGTGAGGCGCCGGTTTTTGTTTTGGCCCTTGTATTCGTTCGGAGCAGAGTCAGAGTCCGTTTTAAAATCGCCCCAATAGAGCGGGCGGTCATGAAGCGCCTAGTGTTTCGTAACTACAACATTCGGCTCGAGACAGGTTGTGCCAATGCAACGGGGTGCTCTTGAATTTTACCTCCTTCCAATCTTTCGGCTGAGGAATAGGTTGCCCTGCGACTGGAATCGAGTTTGTTGTAGTGATCAACTGGGTGGGAGGCTCTTGGAGTTGCGCCGCAGTTTTAAAAAGCTGCCTGTCCGCAGCATGCGATTGCTTTGCGTGCTGGGATGTCTGATGATCGTGGCGTCTCTTCCTTGTCTCGCCCTTCTCGGTACGAGGACAAGTCAGGGATTAGAAGCTCAGGGTGACAAGGGGATATATCTCCGTGATGTATGGGGTGAAGTTGCCACGGACTTGGGGGATCGTTGCACCGACAAACCCGCGGGCGTTTTCTCGTGGGGAGCGCGTCGGACGTGTATTTGGATCTCCAGGCGGAAGCTCAGTTCGTGCACCAGGGGGCTCAGGCGGAGATCCAACAGCAGGATCTCCTTGTGAAGGATCGACTTCATTACTTTATTACTTTGATGTGGCCTGATGGGGAAGCTTTCCCTTCCCGTTTCGAGAGCGGTTGCGCCTCATCTGCTCGGAGGCGTTTCATCAAACGTAGGAATGACGGGCACGCGAGAGTTTGAAGGCCCGACCCGGACAGTGACGGAGACACTCCGATTAAGCTCAGATATGCAATGGGCAGTTGCATTCGGGGCCGGGATCGGCATCGCGCCCTTTCCCCCGTGTCGATCTTATTAAATCCCCGATACACGTACGGAATTGGCAGTGCACCGACGAATGGACTTACCGATGTCGAGCAGGCGTCCTTTCGGAATCAGGGCTTCATGCTGAATGCGGGACTGGTCTTTTCGCTGTAAACAAGTTTCCTGATTGCCTCTTGATGAGATCGGTGACACTGGGAGGGTGGGAGGCAAATTGATCCGCTGACATTGACAAGTGAACATCCAGACGATTTCTTCTCGATGGCTAATCTTGTGCTGTGGAGACGTCTTGCTTTTTTGCTTGGAGTCGCTATTGGCGCGTGTGCGTGCACGGCGTCCAAGGACATCACTCAGGCGCAGCAGAAACTGCGGGGGGTGCAGGACTTCCGGAATGTCAATATGGAGTCTGTGACCAAGCCGCTCAACGAGTATAGGAAAGAGGAAGAAGACGAGGTGCTCTTCCACTTGGAGCACGGCATGCTGAAACACTTTCGGCAGGACTGGAGCTCGAGCTCGACGCACTTCCAACAGGCCCAGCGGGCCATTGAGGAGAACTACACGAAGAGCATCAACCGGAATGTGCAGTCGATGCTGGTCAACGACCTTCAGCTGCCCTATCGCGGGGAGGCCTACGAGGACGTGTACCTCAATGTGGTCAAGTGCCTCAACTACTTGCATCGAGACGACCTGGAGGGAGCAATGGTGGAGGCCCGGAAGGTGACCCATGAACTCGAAACGTTGAGCGACCGGTACAAGGGCCTGGCGGAGTCGGTCAAGCGAGATACCGCACAGACGGCGGTCAAAAAGGTCGACAAGAAGCTGAATGATGTTGATCTTTTAAGTGGGGGCGAGGAGGGTCCGGTCGAGATTCAGCAAAACAGTACACTCGGACGGTTTCTAACGACGGTGCTGTACGCGAAGCAGGGGGAGCAAGATGACGCCCGCATCGAGCTCCAGAAGCTGCGAACGGCCCTGGAGGATCAAGGGCAGACGGGATTTCTCGACGCGCTCTCCCAGGTGGCGGCTGCTACGGATGATGCCGACGCGGACGTGGCCTCAGCATCGGAGGAGAGTACGACGAGCCTTCGCCTTCGCCTCACGCCTGCTGAAGCAGGATCGCCGCCCCCGCTCCAGTTCCGGGTGAATAGCCGCACGATCCAGACGATCGACTCCACGGACCTTCGGCAGACGGACGGTCGGTATTCGGTTCGGCTGAAAGGCGTTCCGGCCGCGCGCGGCGATTCGATTGCGGTACAACCGAAACCACGATTGCGCCGGCCGCTGCGGGTTGAAGTGTGGAGCGACAGTGCGCAGTACCGCGGGACGCTTGAGGATCCCCAGGACCGAGCGGCATTTGCGTTGGGCCATCCCAGGATCTCCCCCTTGCACGCGTCTCCGGGACACGGACAAAGTGCCGGGAAGGGCCGGACAGACTGGATTGAGGAAGCGTCCCTGCAGCCGATTCGGCTGACGTACGTCCTTACGCGCGCGACCGACGCCGAGCCTCAACAGCGCAAGGTGGAGCGGGTCATTGAGCCTGCCCCGGCAGGAGCTCCCGCCTGGCGCATCATCGAGCATACGGAACCCGGATTTGGGACGGGAGGATCGGCCTCTCGTCGCAGCGAAACCACGGTTCGCAGTGACACGATGCGCCTCGCACCGTCTTCTCTGACTTTGCGTCGGTACGGTCATACCTCGTCGAAGGGCGGGCGGATGGCGGTTCGGCGACAAGGAGACGTCCTCGTCGAGACCGGGTCGCGCTGGCATTCTCGTCCGACACGGGTGAAACGTTCGCCCCCGGTGTACGGGGAGGGAATGGGGGTGCAGATGGCCCTCGCGACTCGTTCCCTCTCGGTTGGGGAACGGATGTCGCTCCCGGTGTACGTCTCCGCCCATCGGGCGGTGCAGACGGTCGATGCGCAGGTGACGGGCACCGATTCGGTCGAGACGCCGGCGGGCGCCTTTTCCGTCTACGTCGTTCGGGTCCGGTCGCCGCTGCCGAGTCAAGGCACCAGCACCCTCTATCTTCAATCGTCGATGCCGCATCACGTTGTGCAGTCACAGGCACAGGTGCCAATCCAGCGGGAGGAGCGGACTGACACCTTAACCTTGAAGCGCACACTCGCCGACACAGAGCCGCTACAACAGTCCGTCTCGGCACCCGCCTCAAGGGGGGCAACGGCCGAAGAGAAGAGGACTCCCCCGGAGAATCCGCCGACGATGGCCGTTTCGGACGGGGCGAGCGCGCCCCGTTCGTCCGAGGCGACGGGCCTTGTGCCCAGCCCGCAGCAGCTCACCCAACCGGACGCCTACAACACCCTGCTCGTGTCCTTCAGCGGACGGGCCCCGAAGAAGAAGGAGCGGTCCTTCACCTTCAACTTTACGATTCGCGATGAAGAGTATGAGCTCAACTTCGCAATTCCGGTCCTCAATCTGTCGGGGACGGACGTCGATCGGGTGCGGGCCATCGCGGCCGGCGACACGATTCGGGTGCCGATGATTGAAGAAATGCAACAGGTGGCCCGGGCGATGTTCGAGGAGAAAAAATCGATCATCTACACTCGGGCCGTGATTCGGTCCTTTCTGAAGGCGGCCGCAACAAAGGGCGTCGAGGAAATCGCCGAGAGCCAAGGAGGGGCGGGTGCAGCCTGGCTGGCCAAGCAGGCCGGACAGATGGCGAGCGGCTACGTGGCCGAGGCCGATACGCGCGGATGGCAGACGATGCCGGGATTTGCGTACGCGACGCCAGCGAACCTCCCCGCCGGTACCCAGGAAGTAACCTTCGAGTTTTTATCGGCAGGGGGCAGAGTTCTTGAACGACGGACTCGATCCGTGGACGTTGGCGGGCCCGGTGATCTGGCCCTCGCCGAGTCAATCTACCTCGAATAGTGTGATTTTGAAGCGTGTTACTATGAACTGGACTCGATCGCCCCGTCGCACCTGGGGGTGGCTGATTGGCCTGATCGGCCTGATTGGGCTGTACGCGCCTACTCAGGCTCAGGAGCTGCAGCGTCACGGTGAGGTGGTGCAGGTTCGCGGAGAAACGGTTGAGGTTCGGCTGGGGGGAACCTATGAGGGAATCCGGGAGGGAGAGGGGACCGTGTTTGTTCAGGACACGCTCGGGGGCACCGAGCAGCAAGTGCCCGTGGCCACGATGGCCGTTGAGGCGGTGCAGGAGCGCGTCGTGACGGGACGGATCACGGATCAGACGGGATTCGCCGACCTGCAGACGGGACAGTCTGTGTTTTTTCCGGGGGCGCAACGAACCCGTCAGCGCTCGGCGCCGACCTACGGCGTTCTTCGGCTCACATCGGCTCCGTCCGGGGTGGACGTAGAGGTGCAGTCCCTTCGCGCATCGGCGACCGGACGGACTATACATCAGGACCCACGCTCACTCGGAGCCACCCCGCTCACGGATTCCCTGTTGCCCGGCCGATATCGGTTGACCCTCCGGGCCGAAGAGTACTCGACAGCGCGCCGCAGTGTCGTAGTGCGGCCCGATTCGGTGGTGAGCGAGTCTGTACAATTGGAGCGCAGACAGGGCACGCTCGTCGTGCAGGCCCAGCCGGACAGCGCTGTCATTTCCGTCGATGGTCAGCGGGCCGGTCGAGGACAAGTCGAGCAGTCCGTCGACGTTGGTCAGCATCGAATACGGGTGTCGGCGGCGGGCCATCATCCGACGGCCGAGACACTACGCGTTTCAAAGGGGGAGGAGCATTCGCTGGACGTTTCGCTCGACCGTCGAATGGGGACGCTTACGGTTACGAGTATGCCGGAGGAAGCGACGGTTCAAATCGGCGGCACGGACGTGGGCCGTTCCCCAGTCACGGTAGAGCGCCCTCCGGGCACGTACGAGGTGCGAGTAGCGGCTTCCCAGTACGAGCCTCATACGGAAACGGTGACGGTCGAGTCGGGAGAAGAGACCACCGTGACGACCTCCCTTCGGCGACCCATCCAGGTTCAACTGGCGTCCTCGCATGGGCCGGGCGTCCAGAATGCCCAGTTAGAGCGAGACGGCGATTGGGTTGTGGTCCAGTATGATCTTCAGGGCGATGCCGACGAGTACGACGTGACGCTCCGCCTGTCCGATGAGCGTGGCCAGTCTTTTTCGACTGAACTGAAGACCGTTCGGGGAGACGTCGGAGATGAGGTGACCGCTGGGTCCGGACAGGAGATCCGATGGGCTGCTCTGGAGGATTACCCCCGGGGACTCATCGGAGAGAATTTCCGCCTTCGGGTTGCGACCGATCCGGAGGGCGGGAATGGGGTGCTATACGTGCTGGGATCCATGGTCGTGGGCGGGGGCGTGACGGCAGCTGTTCTTACGCTTCAGGGGGGAGGAGCGGGAAGCAGTGACGGGAGTGGAGGCAGTGACGGGACTGGGGGAGAAATCCCCATACCGCCGTCTCCGCCGAATTGACGGTTTTGGGGAGAACGGGGGTTCACTTGTTCATCCTTCGCAGTGCATCTCACAAGAGGACTGAGCTTCATGCGCTTAGTTTTGCTTTGGGGACTCACAGTGGTTTTCTGCTTCGTCGTGGCCCCCGGTGCACATGGTCAATCCTTTGAGGAAGAAGGCACAGTCACCGAGATCGCCGACGATCGTATCGTGGTGGAGACCGAGGCAGACACCACGGTGTCGGACGGGGACGAGGGAACGGTCTTTACGAAGGCGGAACTAGGGATGGAGGGGGAGCAGCAAATTATGGTCGCGAAATTTCGCGTGGAGGTCGTGACCGGGTCGATCATCGTCGGGGAGGTGACGGAGCGGTCGGACCTCGTGGACGTGTCGGAGGGACAGGCGGTGACCTTTTCGGAGGAGGAAGAGACAGAAGAATCGGGCACACTCGTCATTCAGACGGCGCCGGAGGACGCTCGGGTGCGCCTGGAGACACTCGGGGATCCGGGAGCGTCGAGTCGTCGGCTGGGGCAGGCGCCGGTTCGCACGGACGTATCGACCGGCCGGTACCGCGTGACAGCAGAAAAAGATGGCTACGTGGCCGAGGAGCGAACGGTCCGAATCCGACCGGGCACCAATCGTACTCTCGATTTCACCCTCCAATCGCAGAAAGGCACACTTGTGGTCCGTCCCGATCCGGATCAGGCGACGGTAACGGTGGACGGTCGAGAGGTGGGCACGGGCACGACTCGAGACACGGTTGAAGTGGGCTTGCACACTGTTCGGGTCGAGGCGGAAGGGTACAACCCTGTGACCGAAGAGAAGGTCCAGATTGAGGCTGAGAGGACGCAAGCCTTGACGCCTTCCTTGGAGCCCAAAGAGGGGACCCTCAAAATCAGTGCGGCACCGACCACGGGGACGGTCTCGTTGGATGGAACCGAGATCGGAGAAACGCCCCTGTCGAGAACGATCGAAGCCGGAACCCACACCGTGACTGTCGAGGCGCCTGGATACGAAACCGTCACAGATTCGGTGCGGATTGAGGGTGGAGAGACCCGGCAGTTGAACGTGGAGCTGAAGCGGCCCCTCGACGTAGACCTTGCGCCCAAGCACAAAGGGCCTGTTGCCCAGGTTGATCTGTCACGGGAGGGTTCAGAATTGGTCGTACAGTACGATCTTGTCGGCTCGGAAGAGGAATACGACGTGGGACTTCAGCTGTCGGTTGACGGCGGGAAGTCCTATAAGAAGCTGGACGAAACGGAGGTGCGCGGGGCTATCGGAGATGTGGCTCCGGGGACAAAGAAGGAAATTCGATGGGCTGCCTTGCAGCGATATACGGGAGGGATTCAGGTTCAGGAAGGGCAGTACCGGTTGCGCCTTGAAGCGGAGGGCCCCCGAAAAGGAGGATTCACGGTTGAGGTACAAAGCGGGCCGGTGGGAGGCACGGATGGATTCGGCTTTGGTGGGGGGCGCGTTGGGTGGACGACGGAAGGAGGATTCTTTGGGGCCTCCTACACGCAGCTCGGATTCGACATTAACATTTACAGTGCACGGGCGATGCCCCGCTGGTCGTTGGGATGGTTGCGCTACCGAATGATTGTCGGGCTGGCCTACATTAGCGGGGTTCCGGACGCGTTGAGTGGGGGCCTCGAGCTCGGTTCGGGACTGCAATTTGGAAAGTCCTTTTATGTTGGTGGGGACGCCCTGTATCTCCAGACGTTGGCGGGAGAAGGGAAAGTGGGGTTGCTTCTGACGGTTGGGGTGTCGTTGTAAGCGGCCCATCGGGTGCATTCTCAGATCGTGTTTGATACGTAGTGTTCGTCCACACTGTGATGCACATGAAGTCTTTGCTGTTGTTGCGAGTTCAGTCTGTTGCCCTAGTGCTGGTTCTCCTCGCGGGGGGGGTGGGAGGCACTTCTGTGATGGCCCAGGAGGAAGTGGTCGTTAATGCCAGTGACAACGGGGCAACTGCCACCGTTACGCAGTCGACCTGGAAGGGAGAGCCCGAGGACATGATTGATCGAGATCCATCGACGGTGTGGCAGGTTGACGGCAATCCGAACGACATCATCGCCATCTTTGAGCTGGCCGACACCGCGACTGTAACGAAGGACTCCATCGACATTGGAGGTACGGGCGGGGGCCGCTCCGTGAGCGAGTACGAAATCTACACCCGGTACCAGTCCTCAAATTCGTGGTCTCTTGCTACAACAGTGAACGCTTCGGTAAATGAAGACGACGACGGAGGAACAGAAGGCCACACGTTTGCCGAATCCATTGAAGGGACCCAGTTTCGACTCGTGATTACCAAGCACAATGCGCCCTCCGGTTGTGGAACTGCCTGCGACGTGCCGATTGCCGAATATCAGTTGATTGGGACGTTTGGGACAACTGCAACGGGGGATACGACGGATACTCTCTACGTGGATGCGGACGCCGGGGGCACCAATGACGGCTCATCGTGGGAAGATGCCTACGTGCACCTCCAAGATGCCTTCGACGCGGCCGCTCAAGACTCATCGAAGGACCACCAAATCTGGGTGGCCGCCGGTACCTATCTTCCCGATCAGGATGCCGTTGACCAGGACGGCGACGGTGCCACGGAGCACACCGAAGGGGATCGGACCGAGAGCTTCACGATAGTGAACGACAACGTCGAGCTCTACGGGGGCTTCTCGGGTGGGGAGTCTGCCCGGAGCGATCGAGACCCGTCGACCAATGAAGTAGTTCTGTCTGGGGACATCGGGGCGGCCAGTGATACGTCCGACAACAGCTACAACGTGCTGTACGTCGACGGGACGACCGGGCCGGACATCACAAAAAATACGACTCTGGATGGCGTAACGGTGGAGAAGGGGGTCGCGCGAGGCAATTTCCCGAACGGCGACGGCGGCGGCCTCTTCTGCGACGCCGGCGGAAGCGGGAATCGCTGTGCTCCCGTTATTGAGAATGTCGTCTTCCGTGAGAATGTCGCCGTGTTTGGGGGAGCCATCTTCAACAACGGGACCGACATCGACGCGGAGAAGACCGCGACTGCGAAGACGAGCGCGGTTCGCTCCGACGGGAATCGCCTCCACATCGACAGGAGAGAAAAGAGCGATGCGAGTCGGGGCTCGAGGGCGGCCTCGGATGGAGCCCATCCGAAGCTTACAGATGTCGTCTTTCGGGACAACAAAGCAGACGGGAGTGGTGGGGCCATATACAACTGGGGAGATCAGGGAGCAGCGGGGCCGCAGATTTCGAATTCGCAGTTCGTCGGAAACGTCGCAGAATCGTGGGGTGGGGCCATCATGTCCGACGGATCGCCCGGTCAGTCAAATCCGGTCATTCAGAACACGACGTTCGAGCAAAATCAGGCGCAGACCGGGGGCGCCGTGCTCTTCTTCGCTGGCATCGGCGGGACCGTGAGCCCCGAGGTTCGAGGGGCCGTCTTTTCCCGGAACGAAGCAGAGTATGGCGGGGCCGTCCAGATTTTCAGTGACTCGACCGACGCCAACGGAAACTCGAGTGAAGCCCGACCGCTCTTTCGGGACGTGACCTTTTCGCAGAATCGGGCGACCGGTGCGACGGACGATGCCGGAAATCCGGTCTCGGACGGCGGGGCGCTCCGAACCTGGGCAATCGACGAGGCAGTTGCCGAACCGACTGTTGTGAACGGAATCTTTACGGGGAATACGGCGACCCGAGACGGAGGCGCACTCCACAATGTGGTAGCGACCGACGTCAACGGCGGGGTCGTGCAGCCGACGATCACGAACGGAACCTTCGCTGGGAACGCGGCCGATAAGAACGGGGGTGCCGTTCACAACCTTGGGGGAGACAGTGGGTCTGCCAGTCCGGTTCTCTCCAACGTTATTCTGTGGAACAACGACGGGAACGCGGACGGGGACGACCTGGGGGCCGACAACGAGATGTTCAGTGCCAATTCGTCGGCGCAGCCCGCCATTCGGTATTCGATCATTGAGGGAGGCGCAGCCGCCGTCGAGGACGTTGGAGATGCGTCGACCACGTACGACGAAAGCAACCTTGATCAGAATCCACAGTTTGCGGCGGTCAACGGCGGTGCCGGCTCGGATGCCACGTACGGGACCAGTGACGACGACCTGCGACTGCAGGGGCCCGGCTCTCCCAACGGCGCGTCTCCGGCCATTGATGCGGGCGACAATGCGGCGCTCGATCTTGACGGGGATGGCACGATAGACGTGAGCCAGGATGTGGCAGCTCAGGATCGCCGGCTTGACGTGGAGGATGTGAGCGATACGGGCAACGGCTCGCCGCCTATCGTGGACATGGGAGCGCACGAGTCAGACGGTTCGGCGCTCCGGAGTGGCTCCCCATCTCCAGATGCTCCATCGTCCCTGACGGCAGTTTCGGCTGCGGACAGCGTCTCGCTCCGGTGGACGTCTTCCGACTCGGCCGACGTGGCGTGGTATCGCGTTTACCGGGATACCCAGCCCATCGACTCGACGGCTGGTCCCTCCAGTTACGCTGCTTACGACAGCACGGCGGCCGGTGACACCACGTTCACTGACATAAACATTCAGGTCGATACAGCCTACTACTACCGCGTCACGGCCATCGACACAGCGAGGAACGAGAGCGGTTTCTCTCCGGGGGCGCAGGCGACCCCCGCTTCCCAGCGGTCGCTTGCAGTCACGTCGCTTCGCCCGAGCAGCGGTGCGCCGGGGACGACCGTGCGGATTCGAGGCGTTGGGTTCGACCCAACTCCGTCCAACAACACGGTGACCTTTGGTGGCACGGAAGCGACCCTCAACCGCGCAACATCAACGGTGCTCTACGCACGGGTGCCGAGCGGAGTGAGTGGACCGGTTGAGGTGTCGGTGTCACATGAGGAGATGGCCGCTCGTGCCACCGGTCAATTTACAGTTGTAACGAAAGGGGGCGACTCCTTTGCAGTGTCGAGGGCAGATTTAACGGGGGTAAGCAATGCATCGATCGCATGGGGAGACTACAACTCGGATGGAGATCTGGACCTAGCAGTGGCGGGTGCAAACGCGAGTGGCAACCCAACGACAAAGATTTATCGGAATGAAGGAAACGGTCAGTTCACCGCAGTTGGAGCTGGATTAACGGATGTTCGTAACGCTTCAGTCGCGTGGGGAGATTACGATCGGGATGGAGACCGGGACCTAGCAGTGGCAGGCGAGGATGCGAATGAGAATCCGGTGACGCAGATTTATCGGAATGAAGGGAACGGTCAGTTTACAGCAGTCGGAGCAGGACTAACGGATGTTAGCAATGCCTCCCTTGCGTGGGGGGACTATAACAATGATGGATATCTCGATTTGGTTGTGGCTGGATATGGGAGCACTCACACAA
>CAZTDC010000079.1:0-11083 GCA_964612165.1 uncultured Salinivenus sp. | reverse complement strand
GCTCGCGAGCAGTACATTCAGGTTGACGAATTCGACCTGGATGAGTACCGACAAAGCCGCATGTTCCCCGGTGAACCCACCGGTCGGGGTGCATTCGCGTCGTCTATTGTCGAAGGCACGGAGACGAGTGTGCCCGATGCAGAGGTGACGCCGGACGACGTGGGGGACGGGGCGCCGTCCACCCATGGTGACGGGGCGCCGAATGTCTCGGAGTCAGAGGCTGGCGATGAGCCTGACCGAGCGGAATCCGGCGAAACGGCCTAGGATACACGCCATTCCACCCACCGAGGCCCGGGGAGGTCTTTTCTCCTCGGGCTTTCGGTGTTTGGGGGCGTCTTATACATTTCGAGGGGATAAGAGGGAGGAGACTCGTCAATTCACATTTCCAACATGAGATTCGACATGGACGACAGCTTTGCTTCTGATCTTCTTGCTGATCATCACATCGTCGTCACCGGTGGTGGCACCGGGTTGGGCCGGGCAATGGCTCTCCGGTTTGCCGACCTCGGGGCGGCGGTCACGATCAACGGACGCCGGGCCGATCCCCTTGCCGAAACTGTCTCCGACATTGAAGAGGCAGGAGGGACGGCGGAGGGCATTCAGTGCAACGTGCGGGAGCCGGAAGCGGTGCAGGCTTTCTTCGAGGAAGCAGAGAACCGACAGGGGCCGGTCACTCGCCTCGTGAATAACGCGGCCGCCAACTTTCTGGCGGCGACGGAGGACATTTCCCCAAACGGCTTCGACGCGATCATCAAGACGAATCTATACGGGTCCTTCTACTGCACGCAGGCTTGCGGGCGGCGCTGGCTGGAGCGGGAGACGGAGGGCGTCGTGCTCTCCATCGCCACGACCTATGCGGAGACCGGCAGTGCCTATGTGGTGCCCAGCGCCATGTCGAAAGCGGGCATCGTGGCCATGACGCGCTCCCTGGCTGCGGAGTGGGGGAGTGAAGGGGTGCGCCTCAATGCCATCGCGCCCGGCCCCTTTCCGACAGAAGGCGCCTGGGATCGGCTTGTACCGGGCGACGACCTGGAGCAAAAAATGCGTGAACGGATTCCGGTGCGGCGGTTTGGTGAGCCAGAAGAACTGGCTGACCTGGCCAGTTTTCTGCTCAGTGACCTGTCCGCGTTTATGAACGGGGAGGTGGTCACTTTTGACGGGGGGGAGGCGCTGGCGGCCGGCGGTCAGTTCAATACCTTCACCCGGATGCCCCGAAAGCAGGTGAAGGCGATGCTGGAGCAGCTTCGCCCGGACTAATGCGGCTGTCGCTTTGTGCCACATTGCCGAATTTGGCAAGAGAACGCCCGTTCCCAGGAAGCCCCGGGTTTTGTAGCATGGCGGCTGAATTATCAGGGACGTCGTCGATCTTACCGTTTTGTTGATTGGAAAGGCAGGTCTTGGGCGTTTTTAGGCGGGGACTGGACAGGGAGACCACTTCGAAGAGGGGAATTTGGAACGGTCTTCGCTATGGGTTTTGACGTTGCGGTACATGGTTTCTATACATTCCGTTGATCGTCGCTTAACAAAAACCCATACAACATGCAGCCACTCAGCCTCGAACTCTTTACGGGAGCGGTTGACGACGTCGAACGTACGCAGTATCAGATTCTCGCTGGGCTCAAGCAGGTGCACTCGGCTTTCGAGGAGCAGCGTGTGTATCCACACCTGGGAAAACTAGTGAAGCTCCATGGGACGCTCATGACGGTTCTGGAGCGGACCGAGGAGTTTCGAACACCGGAGACCGGCCGCATAACCGGCATCAACTGGGACGAGAAGTCCCTCACCTACGAATGGCCGGAGCTTGAGGATACGGAGATGGCCGTCGTAGAGGATCTTATCCGGTGGGCGCTTCCGCATATTCGGGAGACGGTTGAGGAGGGGCGAGCTGTGTACGAACACGTGGAAGACAACATGGACCTAGAGACGGTGGGAATCGTCCCGTCGTACCTGCAGGAGGGATACTTGATGGTCCCCGAGCGCGAGGTGGACCAGCTTCACGTGCTCCGCTATCAGCTTTCCATGATTCAGGAGGAGGGGGAGAAGCACCGTGCCCTTCGCACTGTGCACTTAAAGACCGTCGAGCAGGAGGGCGTGGATGTGCACCCGTCGAATGTGAAGCTGGATCTGTTGGAGGAGCGCCGCGATCTGCCGAATCCGGCCACCTACTTTTCGAATACGGGGCTCGACGTCCCGTACGAGTCGACACTGCTACCCGTGGTGAAACGTCGCCTCATTCGCCACCTGTCGAAAGAGATAGGTCGATCGTGAGAGGAGGGCGCTGTGTATGTTTTCGGGTTCTGGAAGTAGGGACCAGTTCTATCCTCTCCGTCGTGATCGATGATAAGGACGGTTCAATAGAAAACGCCCGCTTCCACCACTGGAAGCGAGCGTTGGATCGTGCGCTCGGGAGGATTCGAACCCCCGGCCTTCGGTACCGGAAACCGATGCTCTGTCCGACTGAGCTACGAGCGCGTGATGACTCCCGAAATTGCATCCGATTCTTCGCACCGCAGGCCCAATTGTTCCTGCAAAAACTCCACGAAGGGCCAAACCGCACGTGTCCAGAAACTTTAAAGCCGTATCTCTTTGATCTGACCAGATCATGGTATGGACACGTCCCCTGAATCTTCGGCGTTCAACTCAGAGACCTCGGACCGCCCGACGCTCGGCGATCGATGGGAGCGGCGCGGATGGCTTCCGCTGGATGGGCCGTTGGAGCGTGGGGCCGTGTCCGAAACGGCGATGGGATTTTGGACGGGTGTTCTGGGACTCGGTGCGTCGTTTCTGCTCTTCCAGCTTCTCATCAGTCCTGTTCTGCTGTTGGTTCAGATTGGCCTGTCGGAGGGGGGCATGTCGGGCGTGCAGGCGATGAGCAATCCCGACCAGCTGCTTGCCACCTACACCCGTGAGCTGATTATCAGCAACAGCGGGGGACAGCTTCTCGGACTGGCCGTGCCCGCTTTGATGATGGCACGGCTCCACTCAACTCGGGCCGTGAACTACCTTCGCATTCGAAGCGTAGACAGTCGGTTCCTGCTGCTGGCGGCGGTAGGTGTTATGGGACTCCAGCCGGTGGTGCAGTGGCTTGCTCAGGTCAACCAGCAGTTGCCGCTGCCGGAAACGGTGCACACCTTCGAGCAGACGCAGCTCGAGCTCATTCGGACGGTGCTGGAGAGTGGGCTTGGGGTCTCGTTCAATCTCGTGATGCTCGCCCTTGTCCCGGGCTTCTGTGAAGAGGTTCTGTTCCGTGGGTACGCCCAGCGCCAGTTCGAGCGGGCGTCGGGGCCAGTGGGGGGCATCTTGCTGTCCGGCGTGCTGTTTGGATTTTATCACCTTCGCCCGTCTCAGGTCCTCCCGCTGATCGTACTGGGGCTCTATTTGGCCTACCTCACCTGGCGGACGGGCAGTCTCTGGCCCGCTGTGCTGGTGCACGTGTTACACAATGGACTCGCTGTAGTGGTGGCGCGCCTCGTACAGGAGAAGCAAGCGTACGACATGCAGACCCTGGAGCAGGCCCCGATGCCCTGGTACGCCGTGGTGGGCGGATTCGCCATTTTCGGCGGTGTTGTCTATGTTTTGCATCCCCTAGCGCGTCGGGTGCGCGATTCGTGACGACGGGCCCGTCGCGGCGAGCCCTGCATCCATTCACAATGATTTTCTGATCCAATGAGCAAGCACGAGGAATGGGTGAGTGTCTTTCGCACCGGAACCGATTATGAGGCCGACCTCGTCCGCGACCGGCTCGACGATAGTGGCATTCCGGCCGTCGTGCTTACCCAGCGCGACCACGCCTTTAACCTCAACGTCGGCGATCTCGCGGCCGTCCACGTGATGGTGCCGCCGGATCAGGCCGACGACGCGGTGGCCCTGCTGGAGGAAACCCTCGATGACGATGAGCTGGAGGAGGCTGCTCTGGGGGCCGATCCGGACGCGCCGCCCGCCAACACGCCCGATCAAGACTCGAGACTCGATTCCGGCAATGAGCGCATGGACTTTGGGGCGCCGGATGAGAAAGAGGACGAGGAGTCATAGGTCGAATTCGGCTGGTGGGGTTGCGCATGGATGGGCGGTTGGTGGAGATCTGTCCCGAGTCGTACCCGTCTCCGGACGTGTCTTTCTCAGCGAGGAATGCGTAAAAGGGCTTGTTTAGACTGCTCCGTTGACGCGCACGAATACGTCTGAGAGCGTGAGCAACAATCTTCGACGCATCCTGACGGCGGTTGTTGCCGCCCCGGTCGTTCTTTTCCTCGCGTACCTCGGCGGGTGGCCGTTTGTGGGACTCCTTGCTGTTATTGGATTGGTTGGACAAACGGAGCTCTACGGGATGGCCCGAACCACTGGGGCGTCGCCTAATCTCACGGGGGGGCTCGTGCTCGGGGCTCTCACGATAGTCGCCCTCGCCCGTCCGTCTCTTTGGAGTGCGGCCGCGGGGGGGCTCGTTCTCTTCGTGGTTGCGGCTCCCTTTCTGCTTCCGCAGGACGATTTCTTGACGAGTCTAGCCGTTACTCTGACCGGAGCGGTCTATCCGACGGGGTTGCTCGGCAGCCTCGTGCTTCTGCGGTCGGCCCGCACGCCGACTGTTGATACAGAAACGGCGTTCTGGCTCGTCGTGCTCACGTTTCTGCTCGTGTGGGCGACCGACATTTTTGCCTACTACGTCGGAAAGCTCATCGGGAGCCATCCCCTTGCGCCGTCCATCTCTCCGAACAAGACCTGGGAGGGGACCCTCGGGGGATTATGTGCGGCGATTGCAGTCGCGGTGATTCTGAAACTGACCGTCCTCGCAATGATCGCATGGCCGCACGTGGCGGCGCTCGCCCTGATCGGCGGCGGTGTTAGCCAGGTCGGGGATCTCATGGAGAGCCAACTCAAGCGCGCGTCGGGGGCCGACGACTCCAGCTCAATTCTTCCCGGCCACGGCGGCGTGCTCGATCGTTTCGACGCGATGGTCGTGGCGGCTCCACTGATTTATCTCTATCTCCACGTGGTCGCCGGTCTCGTGTAGCCCATTGGTAAGGTTCAGTCGACGGGAGTGCGTTCTTGGAGTTTGATGCAGCGTGATAAGTGAGGGAGATGAACGTTGTATTCCTGCATTACAGGTTGCCCTTCACGACAATTAGGGGACAGAAGCGGGGGACGTTGTTTCCTGGAGATTTAGGCAACGGAGTTTGAAACGCACGGGGGAACGTGCCATCCGGCGACAGGGTTTACGTTCAACACACGAACTTCAGAAGAGCGACCGACGCATCATGGGCCTTTTCAAATCAGGACGCGGGCCTCGAGGCTTTAAGTACAAGCCCCGCTACTACGATCCGGACGAGGATGACGATCGGGAGCTGAAGCGTCGCATGCGGGCGCGTGGTCGTGGACGAGAGCGGAATAGTCCCCTCAGCCTCTTCATTCTGCTGGGTCTTCTACTCCTGACGCTCTTCATTTACACCTCTCTCTGAGTGGTTGAGAGAGGTGCGGCTTAATGTGATTCGCTTTGGTTCACTGAGATAAGCCACCGACCTTCTGTGGGTGACGAGACTGCGCAGTCCGACGGCATCATTCACGTGATGTCGGACCGCCTCGCCAATCAGATTGCCGCGGGAGAAGTCGTGCAGCGGCCGGCGTCGGTGGAGAAGGAGCTCATCGAGAACGCCATCGACGCAGGGGCCTCGTCCGTAGAAGTGATCCTGAAGGACGCAGGAAGCACCCTCGTGCAGGTGATCGACGACGGCTGTGGCATGAGTCCGGAGGACGCCGAGCGGTGCTTCGAGCGCCACGCCACCAGCAAGATCCAGTCCGTCGACGACCTGGAGCGGATTCGCACGCTCGGGTTTCGAGGCGAGGCGCTCGCGTCCATTGCCGCCGTCTCGCAGGTGGAGCTCAAGACCAAGCGCGTGGAGGATGATGCGGGCACGCTCGTGAAAGTCGAGGGCGGCGAAGTCGTCGAGCAGCGCCCCTGCGCCGTGCCGGACGGGACCTCGGTGGCCGTGCGAAATCTCTTCTTCAACGTTCCGGCTCGTCGCAATTTTCTGAAGACGCCGGCCACGGAGCTGAAGCACCTGACGACAACTGCCCAATTTCTGGCGCTGGCCAACCCGCGCATCTCCTTCCGCGTGGAGCACGATGGGCACGAGCACTACGACCTGACGGCCGCACGGACCGAGGACACGCACGGAGCCCTCAAGGACCGCATTCTCGGGCTCTTCGGAGACGAGCACGCTGATGAATTGGTCGCCGTCGAAGACTCGTCGAGCGACCTTACGGTGAAGGGCTTTGTGGGCGAGCCGTCGTTTCACCGCAAGACGCGGGGAGAACAGTTTCTGTTCGTGAACGAGCGCTACGTGAAGGACCGTTATCTGAGTCACGCGGTGAAGAAGGCCTACGGCGACATGCTGCCGGATGGTGCGTTTCCGTTCTTTGCGCTCTTCCTGACAATGGATCCGCGGCGGGTGGACGTGAACGTGCATCCGCAGAAGGCGGAGGTGAAGTTCGACGATCAGAGCGGCATCTATGGGTTTTTGCGAAGCGCGGTGCGGCGGGCGCTGGGGCGAATTCACGCAACGCCGCAGTTGGATGAGGAGGAAGACGAGCAGGACACCGATCAGTCACGGTCCGGGACCGAATCGTCGGGAGGAGGGAAGCGTCGGTCCCGTCCCACGCCCACCTCATTTCAGCCGCGGCGGTCGTCGGGCGAGGATGCGTCTCGGGGGGAGGTGCCGTCTTCGAGGGACGAGTCGTCTGCATCATCCTCGCCGTCCCTGGGGCCGTCGAGTCGGGATCGGCGGTCCGATGACGGGGCGTCGGCCGTTCCCCCGGGCAAACAATCCGATGCCCTGTACCGCCCGCCGGAGGATACTACAGAATCATCATCAACCGAGGGCCGCGCGGGGGCATCGACGGAGAACGAGCCGGGTGAAGAGGGCGATACGCAGGAGGCCGACCGTCGGCCCGTCTGGGGGCTTCACGACACGTACGTTGTGACGCCGACGGACACGGGCATGATGCTCGTGGACCAGCGGGCGGCCCACGTGCGCATTCTCTACGAACGCAACCAGGAGCGCTTACGGCAGGAGCAGGGCAACTCGCAACAACTTCTCTTTCCCCACACCGTCGAGCTTTCGCCCTCCGACGCCGATCTGCTTGAGGACCTGATGCCCGATCTTCGGGCCCTGGGCTTTGAGGTGGAGAAAATGAGCGGGCGAACGGTGGCGGTGCGCGGCGTGCCGGCCGATGTGCCGGACGGCGATGAGAAGGGCATCCTGGAGGATATTCTGGAGCAGTACAAGTCCGAGCACGATACCGTCGAGGACGAGCGCCGTGATCGGCTGGCCCGAACAATGGCACAGAAAAGTGCCGTTCGTCGCGGGCAGCCGCTTTCAGGGGCGGAGCGACGGTCGCTGCTTGCGGATCTGTTCGAGTGCGAAATGCCGTACGCCGATCCCACCGGCACGCCCACCATTGCGAAGTGGTCGCTGGAGGAGATTGCGAAGCGATTCGGGCGGCAGCCGTAGGGATTCGGTGAATGGGCAACGGTCACATTTATACACGCAGAAAGGATGGGGAGCGGATTCGTTGACACGGTCGCACGGTTCATCAAGCGGCATGAGCTGTTGCCGGACGAGGCACGGGTGCTCGTGGGCGTGAGTGGCGGGGCCGACTCGATGGTCTGCCTAGCGGTGCTCCGGCGGCTGGGATACGACGTCTGCGCACTCCACGTCCATTACGGCCTGCGAGAGGGGGCAGATGCGGACGAGGCGCTCGTTCGGAGCTGGTGTGACGGGCGGTCGCCCGAGGTGCCCCTCCGCACTCTCCAGCAGGACGCCGAGGCCCGGGCGGATGCTCAGGATGAGTCGTTGCAAGAGGCCGCGCGGCATCTCCGCTACGACGCCCTGGCTGAACACGCCACTCAGATCGACGCGGCGGCCGTGGCGACCGGGCACCACCGCGACGATCAGGCCGAGACGCTTCTTCTGAACCTACTCCGAGGGAGCGGACCGGAGGGCCTGGCGGGCATGCCGCCGTCTCGTTCCCTCCAACGGGCGCCCAACGTGTCGCTCGTTCGGCCGCTGCTGTCCGTGTCGCGGGCTGAAATTGAAGCCTACGCTGAGAAAGCCGGTGTGCCGTGGCGCACCGACCCCACGAACCAAGATCCCGCCTACGACCGAGCGACCATTCGGGAAGATATAATTCCGTTATTGCAAAAACACTTCTCCCAAGTATCGGAGAAGCTGTCTCGGACGGCCGCCCTAATGCGCGAGTACGTGGACCATACGCTCGTGCCCTCTCTAGAAAAGCGGTTGGATCGATGCTATGTCGATGAGAGGACAGGCGGAACGCTTCTCGTTAACCCCCTCCGCGAAGAGCCGTCCGTGTGGCGTCGCCGCCTGATCTTGGCCGCGCTGGGGCGCGTGTTGCCGGATGCCCCACAGTCCGCTGCGTTTGCCGAGGAGGTGGAGCACCTGGTTGACGCCCAAGTGGGGCGACGGGTAGAGACGGCGGGCGGAACGGTCTGGCGCGAGCGTAAAGCCCTACGTTTCGTACCCGCCGACGCCGGGCCGGAGTCCGTATGCCCGCCAATTCCGGTGCCGTGGGGGGAGGACGTGCCGCTCCCAGGGGGGACCCTCCGCATTGAACCGCTCGACGAGAGGCCCGACTCGCTCGATTCGGGGACGCCGAATGTGGAATACGTCGACGCCAATCGCCTCGTCGATCCGCTGGCCGTTCGCACGTGGAGGGAGGGTGATCGCTTACAACCCCTTGGTCTTGACGGCACGAAGTCTGTGAGTGATCTTCTGACCGAGGCAAAGGTCCCGCCCCATCGTCGGGCCGGGGTCTGCGTGCTCACCACCGACAAACACGTGGCTTGGGTCCTCGGACATCGGCTCGATCACCGTATGCGGGTGCGGCCCGACACCGAGCAGGTGGCCCGGCTTTCCTGGCATCCTGACGATACCCGGCGGCCACGTGAAAAAACGTCGGACGATTGCATTTCGGCGTAGGTCCCGCGTAGCTTTGCCATCATACCCTCTGTCGATCACATTTTCCATTGTTGGCCTTTCGGTCATGTCCACCACGCGCGATCTCACCGAGACTCCTGTTCAGCTCGATGACGCGACCGTTCGGTATCGGGGCGACCGCTTTCGTCGCTATCTCCACGCCGATACAATCCAATCGCGTGTAGAGGAGATGGGCATGAAGATTTCGCAGGATTACGCCGGCACGACACCCATTCTCGTGAGCGTTCTGAACGGCGCGTTCATGTATACCGCCGACCTGATGCGGGCCATCGATACGGACTGCGAGATCGACTTCATCAAGCTCTCCTCCTACGGAGCCGCGAAGGTGTCCAGCGGTGAGGTGCACGAGCTCAAGAGTGTCGACGCCGACCTGGAAGACCGCGACGTGCTCATTGTGGAGGACATCGTGGACACCGGGCTCTCAATGGACTTTATGAAAAACCGGCTCCAGGAGTACAATCCCGCCTCCCTTCGCGTCGCGACGTTGCTCCACAAGCCCGCCGCCACTGAGCCCGACCTCACGCTCGACTACGTTGGCTTTCAAATCCCAGATCTCTTCGTGATCGGCTACGGGCTCGACTACGGACAGCTCGCCCGGAACCTGTCGGACATCTACATCCTCGACGAGGAATAATCGACACCCTTTCAATCAATGCTGAGGTCGTGTCGTGTCTGACCTGTCGCCCCGGATCTTCGTCGCTTACACCGGCGGCACGATTGGCATGAAGGAGACGGCGGACGGCTATGCGCCCGCCTCCGGCTACCTGCAGGAGCTGATGACAGATCTTCCCCCGTTCCAGGCCGATCCGGTGCCCGCTTACGACATTTACGAGTTCGACCCGCTCCTCGACAGCTCAGACCTCACGCCCAAAGAATGGCTTCACATTGCCGAGGTCATCCGCGACCGCTACGAGGAGTACGATGGGTTTCTCGTGGTGCACGGAACGGACACGATGGCCTTTACGGCGTCGGCGCTCTCGTTCATGCTGCATCCGCTCGACAAGCCGGTCATTCTGACGGGCTCGCAGCTTCCATTGGCCGAAACGCGGACCGACGCGCAAAGCAACCTGCTCACGTCTCTTCTGCTGCTCGGGCACTACCACGAACGGCTTGCAGGTGTGCACCTCTTTTTTAATGATCGCCTCTACCGGGGCAACCGCACCACCAAAGTCAACGCCGACTCGTTCTCAGCTTTCGACTCGCCGAACTTTCCGCCGGTGGGGAAAGCGGGGATCAATTTAGACGTAGACTGGAGCCTTGTGCCGGAGGGGCAAACCCCACCGCGGACCCCCGATGTCACTGCGCTAGGAAGCGCCACGGTGTCCGCCTTTCGGCTCTTTCCCGGGCTCGAGGCTGAGTACCTCGAGAACGTGCTGGCTCCGCCCGTGCAGGGCGTGGTCCTCGAATGCTTCGGGTCGGGCAACGCCCCATCCAAAAATGAAGCCTTCCTGCGCGCGCTCCGCCGCGCCTCCGATCGGGGTGTGGTGATCGTGGCCGTCACGCAGCCCCTTCGCGGCACGGCCGACCTCGACCTCTACGCGACGGGGCAGGCCCTCGCTGAGGCGGGCGTCGTGAGCGGATACGACATGACGACGGAGGCGGCCCTCGCCAAGCTCTACTTTCTCTTCGAGCAGGGCCATTCGCCGGACGAGGTGCGGTCGCTGGTGCAGCAGAACCTGCGCGGCGAGCTCACGCCCCCGGAGGACGTGCCGCCGTCGCTTGGGCAAGCCCGTCGCCGACTTGCCGGGTATCGGTAGATGCCTGGTACGTGATGAGTGATGCGTGATCGGGAAGGAAGCCTGTGCAACCTCGTCCTGTGCAACATCGCGGAGTCACGTGTCACGCTTCACGCCTCACTTGTCCTCACGACGGGCTTTCTGTTTCTTCGTCGGGCACACTCGTCTCTTTGTGCACCACTGCCGCATCGAGGGGACGGAAGTGGGCGGTGAAGTGGCGGAGCTGCGGCGGTTCTTCTGTGATTTCGTAGCCCCTGAGCTCCTCGCGCCGGTCGTAGACCTCTTCGAAGCACTCGATGACGTAGTCGACGTGGCTCTGGGTGTAGACGCGGCGCGGGA
>CAZTDC010000078.1:0-11114 GCA_964612165.1 uncultured Salinivenus sp. | reverse complement strand
GACCAACTGGCCAACGACCCGAAGGAGGACACGCACCACGACTTCCTCACCGACCACTGGATGGACGTGGCTGCGGCCTCCTACCTCGGATTTAAGCGCCACGGCATCGGCAGCGTCGTAGTCACCGAGCGCGACCAGGCCTCCGGCCGACTCGACGATATGCTCAAGACCCACAACCTGATGTATAGCCCGGCCGACGGCGGATGGATGAAACGGCAGGAAGAACGGCTGCCCGTCCAGTGGCTCGACACTCGCTTTCAGTCCTACGATCCCAACGAGTCTGCCATCATCGTCATGGCCGATGGCGACGGCTCGCTCCGCGTCTACGCGGCGGACGGGACCCCAGCCCCTCCTCGCGCCTACGAGCTCGTCCAGGCTCGCAGCAACTGACAGGCGTCCAGAAGCGTGTCGTCTTAGAGACTGTTTTGATTTCAAACGATGGCGTGTCAGGCAGAACGTAACGACTGCTGGCCGTTGGACCCGTCCGCTAGAACCACCTCCCGTAAGGCGCACGAGCGCCGACGCCGAAGTACAATTTCTCCAATCGCAACGCGATCCAAAATAAAAACAGTCTCTTGGCCCTCTCCCTTTGATTCGTGTGTCTCGGGCGCACCCTCTAAAACCAACCCAATGAACATAATGGCCTGATCCCAGTTTTCAAGATGAAGCCTTCTTGAAACCCCTTCCACTACTCGCGCACGGATCCCACGGAGGGCCACCATGAAAATTACTGTACAGGAAATCTTGCGACGAAAGGGGACCGAGGTCCTAACGACAGACCCCAGCTCGACCGTCTTTGACGCCATCGCCCACATGGTCGATCAAAACGTCGGATCGATTCTCGTCACGGAGGACGGGGAAATCGAGGGCATCTTCACCGAGCGTGACTACCTTCGACAGATTGTGCTCGAAGGCCGCACCTCTAAGACGACCCGCGTCGAAGAGGTCATGACCTCAGACGTAGTCTGGGTCGACCCGAGCTACACCGCCGACGAGTGCATGGCCCTCATGACGGAGCACAAGTGCCGACACCTGCCTGTGCTCGACGACGGAGAGCTCACCGGCATCATCTCGATTGGCGATTGTGTGAAGGAGGTCTCCCGCACTGCGCGCTCCCGGGTCGAGGAGCTCGAGAAATACATTTCCGGGCGATATCCGGCGTAGGCACGTACCGGGCCCGGCGTCACAGAACCCCTTCCTCTCAGGCAACGACGGCCTGGGACTCGGCGACGTCTTCCATGAGGGCGTCATACTGGTCGGCGTGTGTCTGCCAGTCGAGCGACCTCGGAATTTTCTGCAGCGTGTCCGGCGGCAACGGGCGCTCCTCTCCCTCCAGAATGTCGCGGAGAATGGCGAAGAGAGCGTCCTCATCCTCGTACAGGATAGGGGCGTGGAGTAGCGGTTCATGGTGGGTCTCCGGAATGAGCTCCGGATAGCTGAGCCGATCAGGTAGCACGGGGTGGCACCCGCAGTAGATGGCCTCTTGGATCGCAATTCCGAAGAACTCGTGCCGCGCCGTGGATACCACCACGTCGGCCCGGTGGAGAAGCCGGCTGTACTCGGCAAAATCCTCGGCGTACCCGTAGTGCAGGATGCGCTCGGCGTAGCGTTCAAAGGCCCGCTCGAACTCCTCCGGCTGTTCTTCAAAGTGCTTGCCCGCCAGGATGAGCCGGAACGGCACGCCGGCGTCGTCGAGACGGTTCATGACCCGAAAGAAGGCGGACGGATTCTTGTCGTACTCCCACCGCTGATTCCAAAGCACAACGGGCGGCTGCGTGGACTGCAGAGAGCGAGAGGTGCGGTCTCCTTTATACTCGTCGTGCGCCGCTAGGTCCATTCCCAAGTGAAGCACCGTGCTTTTCTCCCGAAGGTCGCGCACGGTGTGCATGTTCGTAAAGTCGGGAAAGTCGCGGAGGAGCTGGGGCAGCGCATCGATGAACTCATCGAAGTGAAACTGCGAGTTGAAGACGACCCGATCTGCCGCGAGGGCCGAGAGGTAGTTCGTGATGGCGTAGGCCCGCTCACGCTCTCGATCAGGTGGCAGCGGATAGGTGAGCTGGTTTTCGTGGAAGTAAAGCATTACCGGCACGTCCTGCAGCTCCGGTCGCGCCAGCGAAAGCACGGCGGGCACGTTCACCATGTCCGTGGCGAAAACGAGGTCCGGCTCGAATCCCTCCTCGACCACCGAACGCACTTTTTTGGCGAGCGTCACCCCGCCTCCTTCCATCCGCCAGCGCCAGAAGCGCCCCGGCATGGTCACGGCCTCGATCTCATGCGAGCTGTGCTCGATGAGGCCGTCGAGGAAGCGCTTGTGCGAGCCGCCATACCAGGGTTCCAGAGCAAGAACGTTCATGGCAATCCTGAGAGCCTACAGCATCGAGTCGAAAAGAGCGCCCGGAAGCGAAGCCCTACCCCTCGTCGGAGTCAATGCGCTCCTGCAACGCATCGTCCTCCGACTCCGTCGCCGGACGAACAATCGAGATGCTCCGCTCCTGAAGTGCCTCCCGGAGCGTGGGGTCACGAACCTCCTCCGGCGTTAGAAACGTCTCCTCGCCCGGTCCGATGTGCAGCGTCCGAGACGCCATCGAGACCCGGACCTCCTCATCCCCGTTGTTCTTGATCAACATGCCGCGTCGGTCGCGATCAGCCATAACTGGAGCAGAACTTATTCAAAAACGAGCACCGCCCAAACTGGCGAATCCAGAACGGAAGTCGAGTACAGCCCCCGCTCACATTGATTCCATACGTCCTATAGTATACAATAGGAGCACAGGTTCAACAGATCGGGTCTTCGAATTATCGCGAAATCTCTTCTGCGAGAGAGCCTCTCGCTTCCGATGACCGCTCCACTCCAGAAGGCCGTTTCTACTGCCGGCAGCGCCCTTCAAACCGTGGGCCGGGGCCTGCTCGATCTCGTCTATCCGCCTCGATGCCTCGGCTGCGGGGCACGGGCCGAATCGCCGGAACTGCCCCTGTGTCCCCGATGTCTTCAATCGATGGAGCGGGCCCCGGCGATGGGCGTCGCGGCCCGGCTCGACCGGTTGCCCACGGGACGAGGCATTTTCGAGGACGCCCTCGCGCTGTGGGTGTTCGATAAGGGCGGTACGCTGCAGGCCGTACAGCACACCTTCAAGTACGGCAACCGGCCCCGTTACGGCGTGGCGCTGGGGCGTCTCGTCGGATCGGCCTTCGCGGAGGAGGCGAAGTTGCCAGATGGAGTCGTTCCGGTTCCGCTACATCGAACGCGGGAGCTTGAACGGGGCTACAATCAGGCCCGCATGCTGGCAAAGGGCGTGGCCGAAACCCTTGACCGTCCCCTCCGCCCCGACCTCCTGTCTCGCCCGCATCCCACCCGTTCCCAGACCAATCTCTCCCGTGAGGAGCGCTGGAAAAACGTGCGCGACGCCTTCGACGCCGATGCGGACTGTGCCGACGGCCACTGGCTCCTGGTCGACGACGTGCTTACCACCGGCTCTACCGCCGTCGCCGCGGCCCTTACTCTCACCGACGCAGGAGCCAACGCCGTCTCCCTCGCCACGCTCGCCCTCGCCCGACAGTAGCGTATCGGACCTTTGGGGTGTGGAACCGGGAATGTCCTGCTCCTTCCCCATCGCGAGCCCCACATCTCCTTAACCCAGTTTATCGGCGTGCTTCTGACGAAGTTTGGTCACCTTCGGGGTAATCACGCTCTGGCAGTAGGGCAGCGAAGGATTGTTTTTGTAGTAGTCTTGGTGCTTCTCCTCTGCGGTGTAAAACGTCGTGAGGGGCTCCACCTCCGTCACGATCGGGTCGCCGAACACCCCATTGCTTTCCAGGTGCTCGATGACCGATTCAGCCGTCTCGCGCTGGTCCGCGTCGTGGTGCAGAATGATAGACCGGTACTGCGGCCCCACGTCGGCTCCCTCCCGGTCCTTTGTCGTCGGGTTATGGATGGTGAAAAAGATCTCCAGAAGGTCCCGGTAGGAGATCACATCCGGATCGTAGGTGAGTTGCACGACCTCAGCGTGGCCCGTGGTGCCCGAGCACACCTGTCGATACGATGGGTTGGACACGTCCCCCCCGGCATATCCGGACACGACCTCCTCAACCCCGTCCACTTCCTGGTACACGGCTTCCAAACACCAGAAGCACCCGCCGCCGAGCGTCGCTTTCGCTGTGGTAGACACGATGATCAACTGTAATTTGAGAGCTAGTGTCGAGTCTAAAAACGACGATTCGCGCGACCTGTTGCCCAAACAAGCACTCGTGCTCTCCTCATCGCAACCTCGTTACGAACGGCGCACCCCCAGAACGGCCTCATGACTCGTGACTCATGAATTCCCCCGAACCAGGACTCTCTCAAAATAGCGTGAGGCGCACCGACCCACCCGGGCGGACGCGCTCATGTCGGGAGTCAAGATTCACGAACGCCTAATACCGCACGCTCCGCAAAGAGTGCGCGGTCCCCTACCTTTTTTTGCGGAAGGGCCGATTCTCCTTCCATCCACCGTTTCTATTCGAATCCAACGTTCTCAATCAAACATGGCCGTTGAACGCACCCTCGCAATCCTCAAGCCCGATTGCGTCCGCAAAGAACTGGTGGGCGAAGTGCTCCGCCGCATTCAGGACGCCGACTTTCAGATTCGTGCGATGAAGATGATCACGATGTCGAAGTCAGAGGCCGAAGGCTTTTACGCCGTCCACGAAGACAAGCCGTTCTTCGACGACCTCACCGATTTCATGTCGAGCGGCCCGTGCGTGCCTGTCGTGCTCGAAAAAGAAAACGCCATCGAGGACTTCCGTGATCTTATCGGCGCCACCGACCCCGACGAGGCGGAGGAGAGCACCATCCGAAGTGACTTTGCCGGCTCCATTGAGCAGAACATCGTGCACGGATCCGACTCTCCGCAGAACGGGCAGAAGGAGGCCGCCTACTTCTTCCCGGAGCACGAGATTGTTGCCAACAAGTAGCCTCCGCCGCCGATGTCCCACCCGTTACCTCAGGCCGTTGCCGTTTGCCTGATTGGACTCCTCCTCGCGTCCGGCTGCCAACCCGACTCCCCCAAGCCGGTGCAGACTGGGGCCGAGGTGCTGGCCGAGAACAACTTTGCGGCTCTGAGCGGGAAGCAGGTGGGCCTCATCGTCAACCACACCGCGCAGGTCGACACGACCCATCTCATCGACCGCGTCGACCGTGCGCCCGACGTGGAGCTCGGCGCCCTTTTCGGGCCGGAGCACGGCCTTCGGGGCACGGCAGGCGCCGGCGAAACCGTCGAAGACGGACGCGACGCACGAACCGGCGTTCCCATCTACAGCCTGTACGGGGACACGCGGACACCCACTCCCAGCGAGATGGAGGGGCTCGACGCCCTCGTGTTCGACGTGCAGGACGTGGGGGCTCGCTTCTACACCTACATCACCACGATGGGGCTCGCCATGCAGGCGGCCGCCGAGGCTGATCTGGAGTTCGTCGTTCTCGACCGCCCCAACCCGCTCGGCGGCTCCTACGTTTCCGGCTTTACGTTGGAGCCTCAGCACGAATCCTTCGTCGGGCGCTACCCCATTCCGGTCGCCCATGGCCTCACCACCGGCGAGCTGGCCCAGCTCATCAAAAACGAACGCCTGTTGTCCGGCCTGCAGAACCTCGACCTGACGGTAGTCTCTTTAGAGAATTGGTCCCGCGAAATGAAGTGGCCCGACACGCAGCGCGACTGGATTGCCCCCAGTCCCAACCTGCCGACCTGGGAAACCGCTCTGGTATATCCGGGAATGTGCTTCTTTGAGGGCGTACGGGTAAGCGAAGGACGCGGCACAGACCATCCGTTCCTCCAGATCGGACTGCCGTGGGGCCCAGAGGCCGCCACGACCGTGGTAGATACCCTAAAGGCGCGCTCGCTGCCGGGGGTCTCCGTCGACACAACCTCCTTTACGCCCACGTCGCGCCCTGAGGCCGCTCCATCGCCTCGCTTCGAGAATCAGACGCTCCACGGGTTTCGCTTGAACGTGACGGACCGACGCGCCGTCAAACCGGTGGAGTTGGGCATTCACGCGCTGCACGCAACCTACCAGCAGGCCAACGTCCAGGGCGACACGTCGTTTTTCAGCCGGCCCGACCACCTCACCCGTCTCGCCGGCACCGAACAATTGAAAGTCCTTCTAGAACAGGGGGCTTCACCGGACTCGATCATCGCCAGCTGGCAAAACGACGTGGCTCAGTTCCGGGAGCGACGCGAGCCCTATCTTCTATACTAAGCTCCGACTGGTCGTGGCAGCGTGTCCTGGCGAAACCGGGAAAGTGCCGAGAGACTGATCTCCAGAGAGTTGATTCGGCGTGGGGAATTTCTCCAATCAATCAGCTCTACAGGAGAGATGTATCAGGCTGCCTCCTCTTCTTCCGATTCGTCATCCGGACGCCAGAGAATGGCGTAAATGACGCCGGCATACCCGGCCACAATCACGACGGGGGAGACATTGAGGGAGATGAAGCCCAGAAATTTTCCATCCAGGTACATGGCCACGAAGCCGACAACGATGAGGAGAACGCTGGCGAGAAGCATGAAATAGTTCTGCTTCTCGAAGATCAAAGGACTGGGCGCCTTTTTCTTCGACGATTTGGCCATGACGGAAAAGAATGGTCGATACAGAAACCTATGGAGAGTCCGTTTCTCTCAACGGACAGGGCTTTTGCCCCAGTGCAAAATGCGGCGGTTGTCCTCTCGCCTCTCCCGAAGGCTGAACGCAGCCCCCTGCCAAGAATACAAGCCTCCGACTAGCAGTCAATTTGCGAAAGGGCGCTCCATCTTCACGCCGATTCGAGAAACCAAGGCCCGCGCCGGAAGGTTCCAACCTAGTCATTGCTCGTCCACGTCCCCCGAACTCGCCCTCATGCGTCGCTTTTCGTCGGTCCTGCTTCCAGCACTTGTTCTTACCGTCCTGGGCTTCAGCCTGACGGCCCTCTCGCCCCCGTCTTCCCTCTCCTCCCGGATCGATAGCCTCCTCCAGCGTTGGGAGGTAAATAAGGCATTCTGGGGCATTGCCGTCTATGACGTCGACGCCGAGCGCATGATCTACAGCCGAAACGTCGATCAGGCGTTTCTCCCAGCCTCCACCCAGAAGGTCGTTACGAGTGCGGCGGCACTCGACATCTTCGGAAGCACGCACCGCTACGAGACCACCCTCCACTACAACGGCTCAACCAAGGGGGCCATCATGCGGGGCGATCTGATTCTGGACGGCTCGGGCGACCCCACCTTCGGCAGCAGTCAGGTGCGCGGCGAGGATCCGTTCAAGGCCTGGGCCCAGGACCTTGCCGACATGGGCGTGGAACGCATCGAAGGCCGTCTCATCGGTGATGACAATGCGTTCGACGACCAGCCGTATTCCGAAGGGTGGACCGTGGAGTACATCACCGACCAAAAGGGACGCCACATGGGCAACAGCGCCGGCGGCCTCGTGTATCGGGACAATGTGGTTCCCGTCAGCGTACGGGCGACACGTCCGGGCGCTGCGCCCAGCGTGAAGGTCCAGCCCGAAAATGTCGTGTCTATCAAAAATCAGGCCGTGACAAGCTCCCGATGGCGGGGCAACACCCTGCAGGTAACACGTACGTTCTCGACGAATGAACTGGTGCTGACCGGGTCAGTCGCCCGCTCATACAACGGCACGCTGGCCGTTCCTGTGAGCGACCCGACAACCTTCGTTCTTCGTAGCTTTGAACGCCGCCTTCAGGAAGCAGGTATTGAAACGGATTTGGAGCTCCTCGACATTAACGACCTGGAGGCAAAGCCGAAGCAGGGATCGCCTCTTTTCGTCGATTTCTCCCGGCCGCTGGCCGAGATCGCGGCGGTTATGAACAAGGAAAGCAACAACTTCTACGCGGAGCAGGTCTTCCGCAGCTACGGGTGGGGTGGCTCGGCAAAAGGGGCATCCCGACGAACGAAGTCGTTTCTGCGTAAGGCAGGCATTAATACCCGCGAACTCCTTCTCTACGACGGCTCGGGGCTCTCACGAAAAGACCTGATGACGCCCCAGGCCATGGTGAAACTGCTTTCCCATATGACGGAGCACGATGAGCGTGAAGCCTTCCTGTCGTCACTGCCCCAGGGGGGCGAGCACAACACGACGCTCAAATACCGCCTGTCCCGAACGGATGTGCAGGCCAAAACCGGCTCTCTCGAGTTTGTTCGAGCCCTGACCGGCTATACGAAGCGGGACAATGGGAACCGCGTCGCCTTCGCGATCTTCGCCAATAACTACACGGGACCGTCCTACCAGATCTCCCGCACCATTGACGACATCGTGCGCACTGTGAGCTCTTCGTCCTAAAACAACAGCCGTACGGCCGCCGCCTTTCTACTCTGAATCGAGGCGCCCAGCGTAATCCCGCATGTCCCGATCCGCCCGTCGTCTTCTCGTCGCCGCCGGCGTGTTTGTCCTGCAATGGCTTGTTCTCGGTCGGCTCCGTATTTACGGCACCTACCCGGACGCGGTGATGCTTTTCCTCACCTGGTATGCCTTACATGAGGGGCGGCAGCGCGGCGTGCTTACGGGATTTACACTTGGAGCCGCAATGGACATGGCCTACGGCACGTGGGGCATCCATATGTTCGCAAAGACCCTCGTCGGCTTCTCCGTCGGGTCATTTGCGGTAGAAGAACGCAAGTCCCTCCTCATCCAGCCCCAGCAGGCTCTCCTGGGCGGCCTCGCCATTGCCCTGCTCCACAACGGCCTCATCGTCATCCTCCTCGCCCTGCAGACGGAGGCGACGAACAACTTCCTGATCTATGGACTCTGGCTCGGCTCAGCCGTCTACACCGCCGGGGTGGCATACCTGACGTCGCTGTTCATGCAGTGATGGACTGCTGGCTTCTACAGCTCTGCTGCTTTCCGACGAGTTTGGTTTCTGCTAAGGGTCGTATTGCGTATTTCGTGTGAGTGCCTTTTCCCCAAATACGCAACACGCAATATCGCCTGCGAGCAGCACCTTCGAGTCAAGGCAGGCCGCGCGCAGCACAGGGCCCTACGCCGCCACGTCGAGGAAGTCGTCGAAGGCCGCCAGCACACGCTGTCGCACCGGCGCCCGCTCGTCCATGGGAACCAGCGGCAGACGCACATGCGGCTCCATCCAGCCCATCGCTGCACACACGTCCTTGATCGGGATCGGATTGGTCTCCAGGAAGCAGGCGCGCATCGCCGGAAGAAGGTCAAAATGGAGATCGCGGGCTGTGGCGACGTCCCCGTCGAGCCCAGCGTCCACCAGCCGGCTAAACCGTTCGGGAAGGGCATTGCTGATGACCGACACCGCCCCATCCCCCCCCATCGAGAGCAGCGGCAGCGTGATCTCGTCGTCACCCGAGTAGACCGCAAAGTCGTCGGGGCGGTGAAGCAGGATGTCGCCAATCTGCTCGAGATCACCGGAGGCCTCCTTTACGCCGACAACCTGCGGGACCTCTTCGGCCAGATGGAGGGTCGTCTCGGCCGACACGTTGAAGCTGGTGCGACCGGGCACGTTGTAGAGAATGATGGGGGCGTCGGCCGCCTCCGCAATGGCCTCAACGTGGGCGACGAAGCCATTTTGGGACGGCTTATTGTAGTATGGCCCCACCACAAGGAGCCCGTCGGCCCCAGCCTCAACGGCTGCGTTCGAAAAGGCGACACTCTCCTCGGTGTTGTTGGTGCCGGTGCCGACAATCACCGGCACACGACCGTCGGTCGTCTCGACCGCAAGGTCCACGAGACGATGTCGCTCCTCCTCAGTGACAGTGGGATTTTCACCGGTCGTGCCCAACACCACGAGCCCGGACACCCCGCCGTCAATCTGCGTCTGAATGAGGTCACAAAAGGCGTCCTCGTCGATCTCATCGTCCGCGGTGAAGGGTGTGACGAGTGCAGGGGCGACGCCCCGAAAAAGCATGTTATCTGACATCGGTCAACACAATCGGATTCAATTCAACGAAAAACACGTCCACCGCCCCGTCAGTCGGCGAGCCAGTCTCGGAGCACATCCTCAAGCGTAAAGAGGCCCTGTCGTCCCTGAAGCCACTCGGCCGCGCGGACGGCCCCCGCCGCAAACCCCTGGCGGTTCTTGGCGCGGTGCTCCACCGAAATCTGGTCGTAGGGCCCGTCGAAGGTCACCGTGTGCTCCCCAAACACCGATCCGGCACGCGTAGATGTTACGTGCACCGCGTCCGGATCGATGCGCTGGTGCTGCGTCTCAGTTTCGACGTACCCCTTGCGGTCGAGCGCCTCCACGAGCACCTCCCCGAGCATCTGCGCGGTGCCGCTCGGGCTGTCGATCTTGTTGGTGTGGTGCACCTCCTGCACGAACGGATCGTAGTCGTCGAGCTCGTTGAGCAGAGGCGCAACCGCTTCCAGGGCCCGTCGTACGACCGCAACCCCGATGGAGAAGTTGGGGGCGTAGAGCAGACTCGCCTGGTGTTCGTCCACGAGCCCCTCGACGGTGTCCAGGTTGTCGTACCAGCCGGTAGTCCCAACCACGGCCGGCTGCTGCCATTCGCAGTACCGCCGGACGTGATCAAACGCAAGATTAGGCAGCGAAAAATCGACGGCCGCGTCCACGCCGTCCAGAGCAGACGGGGCAGCATCTAGAAAGGGCCGCTCCGAATCAAACCGGGCCACAACCTCGTGCCCCCGATCCGGGGCAACCTGTGCCACAGCCTGCCCCATCTGACCCGTACCGACAAGTGCGATTTTCATTGTGGATAGGTTTCTGAGTAACGGTGGCTGGGACCACCAGCAATCTACACGTCAGACCGCCCTTTTGTAAAGACACCCAGCCCCCTAATCTTCGCATAGAACATCCTTCGCCCGTCGCGCAATTTCTGTGAAACGGACATCCGACGGATGCAAACTGGAACGTGTGCTCTGTGCAAAAGTACAGCCGATGCATTTGAAAGAAGATGAGTACCGGGGCCATAGCTCAGTTGGTAGAGCGCTTGCATGGCATGCAAGAGGTCCTGGGTTCGAATCCCAGTGGCTCCACACCGACTTTTTGATGCCCCGAGCCGTGCCCCCTCCCTCCCCGCCCCGCGGTTCGGGGCATCTTTTTTGGTTGAGTCCAAATTGGAAGCGCTTCCAATTCTTTCCTATAATTTCTTTCTGTCGGAAGGGCTTCT
>CAZTDC010000077.1:0-11191 GCA_964612165.1 uncultured Salinivenus sp. | reverse complement strand
ATGAACACGCGGGGCAAGCGCGTGACGGCGGAGGCCACCATCGACCGGGAAGCGCTCGTGCAGAACATGCGCGTGGAGCCGGAGAGCCTGCACTACCACTGGAACGTGTCGACGGTGGGGGCCTTCCTCTCCGGCGCCAACAACAACGGCGCCCACTCCCCCAACGCCATCACCGCCATGTTCATCGCGACGGGACAGGACGTAGCGAACGTCTCCGAGTCCTCAGCGGGCGTGCTGTACACGGACCTGACGGACGACGGCGACCTCTACATCTCGCTCACGATTCCGTCGCTCATCGTGGCCACCTACGGCGGCGGCACCAGCCTGCCCACTCAGCGCGAGTGCCTCGAAATTATGGACTGCTACGGCAAGGGCAAGGTGAAAAAGTTTGCCGAGGTCGTCGCCGGGGCCGCCCTCGCCGGCGAGCTGTCGCTCGGCGCCGCCATTTCATCGTCCGACTGGGTATCGAGCCACGAAACCTACGGCCGCAACCGATAGCTGAGCGCGGGGAAAATGGGGCGTGGAAGAAGAAGGGCAGCATCGAACTCACGCCTCCAACGTGCCAACGTTTAACGTTCCAATGTTCAACGCTGATGCTTGCTACCCTTGAAGTTGCGATTCCGGCGCTTTACGCGCTCGCCATCGTGGCGCTTACGGCCTATGGGGGCAACCTGCTGTGGCTCGCCCTTTTCCACGCCACCGACGAGCAACTCCTCAACGGCCCGGTGCCGCCCCCCGACAACCTTCCGGTTCCAACTGACGATTGGCCGGTGGTCACCGTGCAGCTGCCCCTCTACAACGAGGCCGAGGTGGCGAAGCGCCTCATCGATGCCTGCGTGAACCTCGACTATCCGCGCGACCGGCTCGAAATCCAGGTCCTCGACGACTCGACCGACGAGACGACCGAGCGGGTGGCCAATCGGGTCGAGTACTGGCAGGATCGTGGCGTCGACATCGTCCACGTCCACCGCGATGATCGGACCGGCTACAAGGCCGGCGCCCTCGCCAACGGCCTCCGCCTCGCTCGAGGCGACTACGTAGCCATCTTCGACGCCGACTTCGCGCCCAACGCCGACTTCCTGCGCCGCATGATGCCGCACTTCTTCGACAATGAGGATCTCGGCATGGTGCAGGCGCGCTGGGGCCACCTCAACCAGGACGACTCCCTGCTTACCCAGGTCCAGGCCTTCGGACTTGACGCCCACTTCGCCATCGAGCAGCACGTGCGGCAGCAGGCGGATTGCTTCATGAACTTTAACGGCACGGCGGGCATCTGGCGCCGCGCCTGCATCGAAGACGCCGGCGGGTGGGAGCACGACACCCTCACCGAAGATCTCGACCTCAGCTACCGCGCCCAGCTCCGCGGGTGGGAATTCAAATACGTGCCCGCCGTGGAGGTGCCCGCCGAGCTGCCGCCGGACATGAATGCCTTGCGCTCGCAGCAATTTCGCTGGGCCAAGGGGGGAGTCGAGACGGCCCTGAAGCTCGTGAATCGGCTCTGGGGCTCTGCGGAATCGCTGCGCGTGAAGCTCCAGGGCACCTTCCACCTCACCGCCCACTTTGCCTTCCCGTTTATCTTACTGGCGGCCCTTACTCACGCCCCCCTCCTTCTCCTGAAAGGGGTGGGGCACGGCCCCGGCGAGCTGTATTTCGCCACGATGGGCTTTGGCTTGTTCGGCTTCGTGGGCTTCTTCCTTGCCCAGCTCTTCGCCCAGCGCCGGCTGTATCCCGACTGGGGCTACCGGCTGCGCCTCTTCCCGGTCTTCATGGCCGGCACGATGGGGCTCTCGATTAGCAACACGAACGCCTTCTTCCAGGCCCTGTGGGGGACGGACACGGCCTTTATTCGTACGCCCAAGTACGGCGGCGACCCCGCCGACGGGTGGTGGCGCAGTCGCTACGCGATTGCCGAGCTGCCCAGGGTGGTGTGGTGGGAGGCCCTCCTTGCGGTCTATTGCACGGCGGGCCTCGGCGTGGTCGTGGCCCTGGGCGAGTGGGCCGCCATTCCCTTTCAGGCCCTCTTCGCCGCCGGCTTTGTGCTGGTGACCGTCTCCAACCTGCGACAGGTATTTGCCGTCCGAAAGGCCGTTCCCGCTCAGGCATAAGATGCCCCCGGCTCTGGAACGCCTGCATGCCCGTGAGGGTATTTTTCAGCGACGCGGTTCTACTCTAGCTGAGCGGGACCGTACGGACACCCGGACGCGTCCCCTGGTCGCGTGCAGATTTGAGCGCGCCGGGGCCTTTCAATCCATTCGATTGCCCCATATTTTTCGGTACTTGGTGGCCTGGCCCCATTGAGTTGACGCCGTTCGCCCGTGGGACGATTCGTTCCAACGACCGACAGATCTCCCGTTGTTCGCCGCGCAACGTACCAACTGAACACCGTTTCCGTATAGGACCTGCCGACCCTGTTGGAGTCGGGGCAAGGTCTTTCGCCTTCTCCGCTCTCTTCACCTTCTTTCGCGACACTGCCGACGCTTCCTCCTCATGGCTGTCCCCGATCTTCAGGACGCGCTCGACTGCTTGCAGCAGCAGGACGTGGATGGAGCCATTGCGACCCTCGACCGCAAGGTCGACGAGCTGCCCGCTCACCTGACGGCCTACGTGCTCCTCGCCCGCGCCCATGAGACGAAGCAGCAGTGGAAACAGGCCCTTCGGGCCTGGGAAAACGTATACTTTCTGATGCCAAACAGTCCGGTGGCTCGCGAGGGAAAGCGGCGGGTCCTTCGACGGATGGATCGGGAAGAGGAAGCAAAAGGCATCGAGCAAGCGCCCCCTTCCGCCCCAACGCAAACCGAGGCGCCCTCCGATTCGGGACCGGCGCCGACCGAGGACCAATCGTCCGACGAAGAACCGACCGCCACCGAACCAGCCACTGCGGATCCGGTCGGGGGGGAGGAGCCGGCCGATGAGGAACCGCCTGCAGAGGAGCCGACCGAAGACGCGTCGGAGGACGAGCAGACCCCCGCCACGAAGGCGGTCTCAGAACTTGAGGCGCTGCGCCGGCAGGCTGAAAAGGAGGCCCGACAAGGGGGCGCCCGTCCTGACCTCACAGACCCTTCCGAGACGCCCAACGGAGGGCCGGCCCCCTCGACCCCGGAGGAACGGGTCGATCAGATCGAAGAGGATGACAACGACCTCGACCGCCTCATCGACGAGCTGGAATCGGCTCGCATCGAGCCGAACCCGGACCTGGACGAGGTGCCGGCCCCCGACCTGGACAACGAGGGGGACGACATCGTGTCCGAAACGCTGGCGCGCATTCACGAAGCGCAAGACAAATACCGGAAGGCTGCTCAGATCTACGTCAAGCTGGCGTCGCAGGAGCCCGATCAGGCACGAGAGTACCTCGAAAAGGCCGCTGAAATGCGCCGGAAGGCCGAGCGCAACGTTTCGGAGGACGACGCATGATGGATCAACTCGCGTGCCTCCACAATCAGTCCGCCCGACGCGTCGTGGGACTCATGTCGGGCACGTCGCTGGACGGCGTGGATGCCGTGCTCGCCCACATTGAGGGCAGCGGCCGCGATCTCGACCTGGAGCAGGAAGCGTTCGTTCATGTTCCGTACCCGGATCCCCTCCGGTCCCTCCTCCACCGCAACTCGACGCCGGACTCGTCCTCGGTCCGCGACCTAGCTCGCCTCAACGTCCGCCTTGCCTCCATTTATGCCGAGGCCGTCGAGCGCGTCCTCGGCGAGGCGGGGCGCGATCGGGACGCTCTCGATCTGGTGGGCTCCCACGGCCAAACGGTGCATCACCTGCCCGAGCCCGCCGACTGTGCGGGGGAAGAGGTCCGGGCGACGCTGCAGATCGGCAATCCATCGACGCTCGCCAACCGCCTCGGGGTGCCGGTCGTGGGCGACTTTCGGTCCGCCGACATGGCCCTTGGCGGACAGGGCGCCCCGCTCGTGCCCTACTTCGACTACGTCACGTGTACGGCCCCGGACGAGGATCGTGGCCTACTCAACCTGGGCGGCATCGCCAACCTCACCGTGCTCCCTGCCCAGGGAGCCGCCGAGGAGGTGCGGGCGTTCGACACCGGACCGGCCAACATGGTCATCGACGCGCTGGCGGAGCGTCTCTTCGACGTTCCGTTCGATCGGGACGGCCATCACGCCGCCGCCGGCACCCCGGACCACGATTTGCTCGCCGACCTGCTTGAAGGGGACTTCTTTCGTCGAGAGCCGCCCAAGTCGACGGGACGGGAGGACTTCGGGGCCGAGTACGTAGACCGCCTCCTCGGTGCCGCTCAATCCCGCAGCTTAGACGCCGAGGATACGATGGCCACGGCCACCCTGCTCACCGCCGCGTCCGTCTACCAGGCCTACGCCCAGTACATCCGTCCTGAACAGACCCTCGACGTGCTCGTCGCCTCGGGGGGCGGCGTCCACAATGACACGCTCATGGAGATGCTGGCGGAGGCTTTTTCCCCGATTCCGGTGCACTCGGCCGCCGCCTTCGGGCTCGACGCCGACGCGAAGGAGGCCCTCTGCTTTGCCGTCCTCGCCCACGAGACCGTAAACGGCGTGCCCACCAACCTGCCCTCGGTGACCGGCGCTTCTACGTCCACCCTCTTGGGATCCATCAGCATCCCGGGATAAGACAGGCATCCGAATCGGTTGTCTGGACAGGGACTGAACGCATTGAGCGCGTGTGCCTATGTTGGAAGAGTACAATTTCCCGGATTTGATTAGAGTGGTTCAATGGAATCTTTGGTGACATCCATCGTCGACGGCCTGCGCCGGGCCGGTCTCGTGTTGGTCTTGGGCGCGCTCGCCGGCCTGGGCGTGTACGCGACCGGCGAAGGCGGATTCTCCGCCACAACGTGGTCGCCCGTCGTCATTGGAAACAGCGTCCTCGTGGGCATCCTGTACGTGGCCCTGCTCGACGCCACGGTCCGCCTCTCGCGCCTCGTGATGGAAGCCTTCGTGCCGATCCAGTCCACCCGCGCCGTGGCCTACCACGCCCTGGTCCCGGGCGCCAGTGCGCTCCTGGTCTTCGTGGGCCTGACGGCCGGCCTAAAGGGGGTCCTCGGCTCCACCTTCGCGACGCCGTGGCCGCTGCTCTTGGGCGTGGGCACCCTCGCGGCGATGGCCGTGGCCGGCGGCGCCGGCTTCTTGGCCCTGCAAACGTATCATCAGCACGATCGACAGGATCACGCGGAAGGGTGGGAGGCCCGTATGCGCCGCCTCCGAACACAAACGGTCCCCCCCATCCTGTTCTCGACGCTCGACGCGACGTCCCAGCTCATGGAGGAGGCCCCCGAAGAGGCCAAGCCCCTCCTCGACCGCCTGCAGGCCCTGCTCCGCTATCGCCACCACGCCGCCACCGGCGATCCCGTCCCCCTCGCCGACGAGATGGAAGCAGCTCTCTGGTACGTCGAACTCGTCCAGGTGCAGTATGGGGACGACCTGGAAGTGGGCTTCGACGTGCCCGATCCGCTGCTTTCGGTGCCCGTGCCGCGCCTCACCCTTCTCCCCCTCCTCGAAAATGCCATTCAACACGGGGCCGGCAAGCTCGACGAGACCTGCACCGTCACCATCACGGGCCGCTACGACGACGAGCAGCTCTGCCTCGCCGTCCTCGACACCGGCCCCGGCTTCGACACCACCGAGCCCGAGACCGTGCTCCGCCGCGGCTCGGGCATCGCCGACCTCTACGCCCGCCTCCGTGAGCACTTCGGCCCGGCGGCCGACCTGACGCTGCTTCCCCAGGGGGTGCTCTGGTGTGCGCCCATCGACACGGAGGAAGCGCCCGAGTCCGAAGCCGAATCCGAAACGCCGGCATCGTTCCCGTCCGAACAGTCGTCTTGATTCCTCTCGTCTCCCGGCTGCACTCTACTCGTTGATCCGGGTTCCTGATAAGAGAACCGGCGCACCGCTCAGGCCTCGTCAACAACCGTCCATTCTTAAGAGCGACCGTTCGGGCCGGAATCGTTGTGTTCTGCGCCGTACGGTCGCACATCGGTCAGTGAACTTGACGGGTTCACCTGAGACGAGTCGTCGCTGACCATGTCTCCTCCACTGCCTTCTGTTCCGACAAGCAGTACGAGAAGACGGCGGAGTAGGTGCGTCGCGACCGCCGGGATGAAATCCGGTCGTCTCCGAATGGGGACTTCCCTGACGGGATTGCCTCGGAGCAGGCGGCAATCTGCCTCTTTTCCCGGGGCCCGATGCGTCTCTCGCGCCGTCGCACGCCGAGGGCCAACCGTTGACTCGACGAAATCGACCGTTCATTCGTCGTTCCTTCCGTCCATCGCGATTCGCTTCTCCAAAACCGCCGCTTTCCGTAGCTTGCGGGTGAGCAATCTCCCAACACATCCTACGGCCCTATGCGCTCCTTCTTCACCGGCGGTCGGTTCTCCCGCTCATTCCTCTGGCTACTTCTCGCCCTCCCGCTTCTCCTTCTCGCAACCGGGAAGCGGGTCGTTCCCATCGCTCCGTGGATCGCAGCCCTTCTCCTGCTCCGCTTCGCTCGCCGGCAACCAGCAGGCCGCGGGTACGCCCTGGTGGCGGGGGTGACTGCCAGTGTTTTGGCCGTCACCTGGGCCGACATGGTGCCGTTTGAGGGAACCGCGTTCTACGCCTTCGTGGCGGCACAGGGGCTTCTCTTTGCCCTCCCGTACCTGGCCGACCGCCTCCTGGCCTCTCGTCTTCCGACCCTCCCGGCGTCGCTCGTCCTCCCGGCGGCCGCCGTGACGGTGGAGTACGCCGCCTCGTTCGGCCCATTCGGCACGTGGGGAAGCGTGGCGTACACCCAGCAAAACCTGGCCCTCCTTCAACTGACGTCCGTGACGGGCATCTGGGGCATTACCTTCCTTCTGAACTGGACAGCCAGCGTTGGCAACGCGATTTGGGAGGAGGGCCCTGCGTCTCCCTCGATCCGATGGACCACCGGTGTGTGGGGCGGCATCCTCGCCGCCGTCCTTCTGCTCGGCGGGCTCCGTCTCGCCCTGACGTCCCCCGACCAAACCGTTCCTGTGGCGACCGTCGTGGGCCACCACGACACCGCTTCCTTCTGGGCCCTTCGTCGCGAGGCTGAGCGCCGCGAGGCCGTGCGGGACTCGGCCCGGGCCGTGCAGCGGGAGTACCTGCGCCGCGCCCGGCAGGCCGCCGAGGCGGGCGCCCGGCTCGTCGCGTGGCCCGAGACCGCCGTTCCGGTGCCCCGCGAGGATACGAGCGCGTTCCTGGACCGGGCACGCACCCTGGCGGCGGATCACGACGTGTACCTCGCAATGGCCGTCAACGAATTTCCCCGATCGGACTCAGACGCTCAGTTGCACAACGAGGTCGTCTGGATCGGGCCGGGCGGAAAAAGGCGTGCGGAGGGACTCAAGACTCACCTTGTCCCCGGGGAGCCCGGACAAGCCGGGACCGGCACGCTCCCGACCGTCTCCACACCTGTGGGGACGTGGTCGAGTGCCGTCTGCTTCGACCTCGACTTTCCCTCCCTCATCCGACAGGCAGGACAACACGGCGTCGACCTTCTCGTCGCCCCCTCCAACGACTGGTCGGCCATCGCCGAGCGCCACGCGCACATGGCCCGCATTCGGGCGATCGAGAACGGGATGTCCCTCCTTCGTCCCACCTCCAACGGCCTCACCCTCGCGACCGGCCCACTGGGCCGAACCCGTGCCCGAGCAAACCACTTTACAGCGAAGGAGCACGTGCAGATGGCCCACCTCCCCGCAGACGGGACCTCAACCCTCTACGCACCCCTCGGCGACATCGTTGCCTGGGGCTGCGGGCTGGGACTACTCCTGCTGATCGGGGGCGCGTTCACTCGTCCGTGGAGGACCGCCCGGAGAACGCCTGCGTACGCAAACGCCTCCTGACCACTGCCGTTTTCGGACGCTCCGTTCCGGGCCCCCGTCGCGGGCACCCGGCGCAAACACAGCGATTCGTTGGTTCTCTCTCTGTTCGACTGAGCGCCACTCATGCTCTCTACAATCCGCGATCTCCTTCCGAGCGCGCGGCGCTTTGCCCGACAGGTGGGACTGGTCCTGGGCGTGGGCGTCCTGACTGGGATCTTTCTCTTCCACATCTGGACGGGACTGGATCAGCTTCCCGACCGCTGGCCCGCCCTGCTCTGGAACGTGTATTTCTCCCTCATCTTCACGGCGGTGATGCTCACCTGCGTGCAGGCGGCGATTTTCGTGCTGCGGGCCCGTGTGCCCCTTCGCTCGCGGTGGGACGTTACGCTGCACGTGATTGGTCTTTCGGTGACGACGGTCGGCGCGTACGGGCTCGCCACGATGCTCTGCTGGACGCTCCATCCGGCTTTCAGCGTGCGGTGGGAAGTGCTGGTGGTCACGGCCACCGTGGCCTTCGGGATTGCGCTCATCTGGAGTGCTTTCATGTACTTGAGGGCGTTCTACCAGCAGCTCCGCGAGGCAGAGGCCGCCCGGTACGAGGCGCGCCTCGCCGCGCTCCGTGCCCAGATCAATCCGCACTTTCTGTTCAACGCCTTCAACTCAATCGCGACGCTGGTCCGCACCCGGCCCGACGAGGCCGAATCCGTCGTCGAGGACCTTTCGGACCTCTTCCGCTATGCCCTGCGGGCGTCCGAGGACGACGTGGCGACGCTGGGGCAGGAGGTCGACGCGGCTCGCCGCTACCTGAGCGTCGAGCGGGCCCGGTTCCGCGACCGGTTAACTGTGCGGATTGACGTGCCGGCGTCCCTCCGGTCCGTCCCCGTCCCGAGTATGACCCTGCAGCCCCTCGTTGAGAATGCCGTAGAACACGGGGTCGGGGGAACGCGCGACGACTGCACAGTAGCCATCGAGGCCGCGCGGGACGGCGACCAGCTCGTCCTCCGCGTGACCGACACCGGACCGGGCTTCGACACGACCGACCTCGACGCCGTCCTCGACGAGGGAACGGGCCTGGCGAACGTATGGGAGCGACTGCGGCTCTTCTTTCGGGAAAACGCCGAGATGACCCTGCACCCGCAGGGGGTCGTTCTGCGACTCCCGATCGACCGTGAGCCGTCCTTCTCGGCATAGAGAGCCCTGCCTACACGTTCGGCGGGAAGCTGAGGCCCAGAGGAACCCATTTCACAAACACCGATGATCCAATGCGTACTTCCTATCTGATCGGCACGGGCGTTCTCCTTCTCCTCCTTGCCGTCGTGGGGTACGAATACGTTAGAGGACCCACGCCCGTCGAGGAACTGCTCTCATCGGACGCGTCGATCAACCTTCAGGCCTACGAGGAGTCGTCCCCATCCGAGGCCGGATCGACCTCCGTCCTCATCTTAGGCACGACCCACCTCCGCCAAACGGAGCACGAGTACGACGAGGCGGCATTTGATCAAGTGATCGACAGCCTTTCGTCCTACGAGCCTGATATGGTCGTCGTCGAATACCTGCCGCCTGACTATCCAAGAGGAAAGGGATGGGACTACCGTCCGGACCTGGAGCTAGACACCTACGCGGAGGCCTGGCACATGACGCCTCCAGAAGCCGACTCGATTCGACGGGCACACCGAGGTCAAAACCACCCGCCCTCGGATTCATGCACGCTCGCCAAAGCTTATCTGCTGAACGATGACCTGGTGAATGCCCACTACTACGCTCATTCGAACGAGTGCTCTCACCTCCGGCACTTCAAGACGCCCCGTGCCTGGATGAACAGTAACAATCAACATGAGATGACACGGATCGGGTACCCCATCGCCCGGCAAAATGACATTCCGGAACTGGTCCCGTTCGACTATCAGGGAGATGATGCTGAATGGTTCATTTATAAGCGCGGCTCCGATATTTTGAAAAGCGGACGCGTGTGGGTCCTATGGAACTTCTGGCCGGTTCTTCCCGAGATTGGCACCACGAGCCGAGAATGGAATCTGCACGCTGCGGCCCACAACGATCGTCTGGTCGACATGCTTCACTACTCAAATTCGCCGGAGCACATTGGGCTCCAGTATTGGGCCTACGAGGAGGTTTTCCCGACCGTCACGTGGCAGGGGGACTCGATCGGGGCCCAACAAACGGAAAACTACTGGCGTCGCAACCGGCGGATGTTTGAGAATATGCGGGAGGCCATCGAACGGCGGGAGGCAGACCGGGTGCTGGTCGTCGTGGGCTCGGGGCACAAATACTTCCTGGACGAACTGACTCGCGCGTCCGACTACCGCTGGGTAGATCCGCGGGAGTGGCTGCCCGCCCCCTCCGGACCAGGGACAAACCGCCGTCCGTCAGGATAGCCCCAACGCTTGTCGCTCCTCACGCTCCGACCCTCTTCCCATGCGCTGTCTTCTCGTTGACGACGAGCCGCTGGCCCGCGAGCGGTTTCGGTCCTTGCTCGACGAGGCGGACGCCGACATCGAGATCGTGGCCGAGGCCGGCGGCGGAAAGGACGCCGTCTCGCTCATCCACGAGCACGAGCCGGACGTCGTCTTTCTGGACGTACAGATGCCCGTCCTGGACGGCTTCGACGTGGTGGATCTCCTCCCTGAGGCCCGACCACACGTCGTGTTCGTCACCGCCTACGACGAGTACGCCATCCAGGCTTTCGAGGTGCACGCGCTCGACTACCTGACCAAGCCCGTGCGTCTCGATCGCCTCAACAAAACCCTCCGCCGCGTCCGGGACGCCATGGGCGGGGAGGACGACTCTCGACTCGACGACCTGCGGGACTCCCGGCGGGATCAAGTGCTCGAACGCCTCACCGTCCATGTTGGGCGTCGGCTGCGCGTGGTGCCCCTCGACGAGGTGCGATGGATCGAGGCCGACGAGGGACTCGTGTTTGCCCACACGCCCGACGGCCGCTACCGGACCGACTTTACCCTCGACGAACTCGAGGACCGGCTTCCGCCCGATCGGTTCGTGCGTACGCATCGCTCCACCATCGTCAACCTTGACGTCGTGCACGAGCTGGTCCCGTGGTCGTCGGGCACCTATCGTCTCCGGCTCACCGACGGCACCAAGCTGTCCGTGGCCCGCCGGCGGGTAGACGACGTGAAAGAGGCGCTCGGCCGATAGGCACCAGCAGCGTCCCTCTTCCCTTTCAACATTACTCCACCGGCTCCAGCCGGAAGAGCCCCCCGTTGTCCGCGTCGGTGAGCAGGTAGAGGGAGCCATCCGGCCCAGTGGCCACATCGCGGATGCGACCGAGCTCGCCATTGAGCAATTCTTCCTGGTGCGTCACCTCCTGGCCGTCGAGCTCGACTCGCAGCACCTTCGTGTGGG
>CAZTDC010000076.1:0-11194 GCA_964612165.1 uncultured Salinivenus sp. | reverse complement strand
TCGGCGAGGTGCGGCGCAAGAAGCACAACCAGCTGTTCCGCGCGCTCAATTCGCGCTCGCCGATCGAGGCGATGCAGGCCCTTCAGCGGCACCTGCAGAATAGCCCCTCGAATGCGCACCTGCTCAACGAGCTTGTGCCGGAGTAGGCGATCGCTCGTGTAGACCGGCTTGAAGAGGACTGCTCTTTCGTCCCCGGTCCGGCGGTTTTGCCAAAAGCGGATGGAGAGCGAGGCGTGGGGGAGAACGCTTCTGTCAAAAAAGAACGGGCAGGCTGGTGGGGGTGAGCAGGAGAAGCGACCTCGACGTTATGGTCGGAGGCGACGATGTGTCTTGAGGGTGCGAGCATTTCCACTCTCAAGTCCTTTCTCTCCCATGTCTCCTTCCAACGGCTCCTCAACGACGCCTGACGTAGACGCGTCCGACGAAGAATCGGGCGAGCCGGCCCTCCTCTACCACGTCCCCATTCACGAGTGGGACCCGTCGGACCAGCCCCGGGAGAAGCTGCTGGATCACGGCCCCACGGTTCTCTCTGACGCTGAGGTGTTGGCGTTGCTGCTCGGCTCCGGCACCCGGACGAGCGACGGTCCCGTCTCGGCCGTCGAGCTTGGGCGCTCCCTCCTCCAGACGTACGGCTCGCTCCACGCGGTCTCGCAGCGCAAGCCCAAAGAGCTAACGCGAACGCAGGGCATCGGCCCCGCGAAGGCAGCCAAGCTCACGGCGGCGTTCGAGGCCGGGCGCCGCGTCGAGTCGCAGCGGCAGCAGGATGAACGCGTCCAGGTGACCTGCCCCGAAGACGTGGCGGGTGTCTACGGCCCGCTCATGCGCGACCTCACGAAGGAGGTGTTCAAAGTCGTACACCTCAACACGGCCAACGTCATTATCGACGACTACACCGTGAGCGAAGGCGGCCTCTCCTCCAGCGTCGTGGAGCCGCGCGGCGTCTTCGAGCAAGCCATTCTCGACGACGCGGCCGCCGTGATCTGCCTCCACAATCATCCGTCGGGCAATCCCGAACCCAGTCGCGAGGACATCCGCATCACACGGCAGCTCGTCGAGGCCGGCGAGACGATGGGCATTCCCGTCCACGACCACCTCATCATTGCCGGCACCGAGCACACGTCCCTGGCCGAGCGCGGCGTGATTGGATGAGACCGAATGTTTCTGAGCGTGTCACTTCCCCCCGAGCACCGTATGCGTCTCCGTACTTACGCGCCAGGCGGCGGGGCGCTCGGCGAACGCGATTACTTGCCTAGGTTGCGAACGTCGAGAACGTTGTCGTACTGGGCGGGATCGTCCTGGCACGCAGCGCAGAGGGCGAGGTAATACGAGGCCGGACCGTCGTTTGAGTGAAGCGAACGGCACGTCTTGAAGGCGGCCTCGGCGGCGGCAAACTCTTGTTGGTGGTACAGCTCAACCGCCTCATCGAACTGCTCAGACAGGGCCTGCGGATCGTCGTACGTGTTGGGATCCAAAAGCTCGTAGAGCGTGACCGGGCCTTCCCGTCCCTTCACCCGAAACGCCCCGAGCCGGCGGAACGTCCAGGGACTCGGCGTGACGTCCTCGTACGTCACGTCGCTCACCAGAATGCGGGTGCCCAGCAGTCGATTGAGGGGTTCGAGCCGAGCGGCGAGATTGACGGCATCCCCGATCACCGTGTACTCGAAGCGTTGGCTCGACCCGATATTGCCGGCTACCATTTCGCCCGTGTTGATGCCCACTCCGATCGAGATGGGGGCCTCCCGCAACGATGACGCGTCGTCGCTGAGATTTTGTTCGCGATCGAGCGCATCGAGCGCCTCCGCCATCGACAGTGCGGCCGAACAGGCCTTGGTGGCGTGGTTCTCCAGGTCGTGCGGGGCCCCGAAGATGGCCATCATACCGTCTCCAATGAATTTGTCGACCGTGCCGTCATTTTCGAACACCGATTCGGTCACGAGGTCAAAGAACCGGTTCAAAAACGCGACGACCTCTTGGGGATCGAGGCGTTCGGAATACCTGGTAAAGTGTCGGAGATCGGAAAAGAGAACCGTGAGCCGTTTCTTTTCGCCGCCCAGTTGCAGGGAGTTGGGGTTCTGGGTGACCTGGTCGACGATCGACGCCGACACGTAGGTGGCGAAAGCGTCCCGGAGCTTCTGCTTGGCCCACTCCTCGGTCACGTACTTGAACACCACGCCGCTGATAAGCGCAAGCAGCGTGAACATGAGCACGGTGCCGACCGGCAGGACGAGGCCGTACCGGGGAAAGAGATAGAGCAGGTATCCGAAGAACTCGACCGATCCAAGGCCGAGCGTGAGGACGGAGGCGGAAAGCGGCCGGATCGCGAGCACGAGGGCGAGGAAGGGAAGAGCGCCCCCCAGCAGCCACGGCCAAAGGTCCCAGAGGGTCCACTCCGTGAGGTGAGCCTGGTTCATGACGTTGAGGAACGCCTCGGCGTGGACCAACACGCCCGGTTCCCGTCCCCGAACCGGCGTCGCCTTCATGTCTTCGAGCCCCTCGGCACTGCCGCCGACGAAGACCACTTTGTTTTCGAAGAAGGCGGACGGGACCGACTGGCGGAGCACCTTGTGGTAGGAGATGCGACGAATGTCCTCGTCCTCCCCGAGCCAGTTGATTCGGAACCGGCCGGCCTGATCGACGGGGATGGCGCGCTTGGTGCCAAGGTGGAGCGCCCCGTCACCAAACTGGATGGAGGACACGGGCGTGTCGAGAAGATCGGCGGCCAAAAGCAGGGAGAACGACGGAATGAACGCCGCCTGCTCCTCCGAGGCAGAATCGGGAGGCAGGCGCCGGGCCACGGGGTACTGCCGGATGACGCCGTCGGCGGAGGTGGGGAAGGAAATGGGCGCGATGCCCCGGGCGGCCCGGCGGAGGGATGGAATGGGAAGCACCGGATGGGTGAACGCCGGAATCCGGCGGGCAAGCTGCGAGGAGTCGCGCGCCACTCGAAGGGCGTCGTAGAGGGGACGCACGTCGTCGGGCGGCGCCCGCTCGGTGTCGTCGTAGAGGGCCAGATAGGTGTTGTCGGCCGTGCGGAGCGCCTGCGCGAGCTGCTCGTCCGTGCTCATCGCCGCGAGAATTTGATCCGTGCGGTCAAACCCGGCGTCGGCGAGCAGGCGCGCGTAGTGAGACGACAGGGTATCCGGCTCCGTGTAGAGAATGTCGAGCCCAATGGCCGCCGCTCCCCCCGAGCTGACATGGTCCACGGCGCGGGCGGTGAAGGAGCGAGGCCACAGCTGCGGGCGCCCGAGTTCTTTGATGGAGGCGTCGTCGATGTCAACCACAACGATGTCACGGAGCGACCACAGGCTGTCCTGGGCCGTGACGTCGCGCGCCTGAAACGCGAGGTCGGTAATTTCCCGGTTCAATCCCCCGAGGGGGGAGCGCCGCTGGGCCTCTTCCAGTTGCTCGTTGACGGCGTGAAGCGCAATCGTCAGTCCCAGGCTCAGAAGGGCGAGGAGCGGGACGGCCAGGAGACGTTGAAGCACCTTCGATGACACAGCGAGCCTCCGTAACGTTCATTCGAGAGATGGCCCTGCGAATCAGAGCAGCCCCGGTCGCGTCCCCGCAGCGGGGCGCCTACATGCGATCGAGAATTGTGCGGGCCCGATCGGTGAGGGGATCGTCAGGGTAATCCGACACCAGCGACTGAAGGGCCGAGCGGGCCTGAACGGGATTGTTGAGTTTTAGGTAGGACAGCCCCATGCCCAGCTTTGCGTTCGGGGCCTTGGGATGGTCCGGATTCTGCTGAAGAAACAGGTGGAATGCCCGGGCGGCCGCTGCGTAGTCCTTCTGCTGAACGTGCTGCTGGGCGTCGTCGAAGGAGACCTCCTCGAACGTTTTCCAGTACAGCCCACCGGGCTCAGATTGGGGCTCCACCTCCGCTTCGGCGCGGCGAATGCCCCCCACGTCATCGGACGAGGACGCCTGTCCTTGAAAGAGATCCACGAACTTGTCAACGATGCCCTCCCGGCGTTGCCCCGGATGCGCGTCCACGTGCTCGTAAAGCGCCCCCACCGTCTGGGTGGATTGGGGACCGATCGTACTTTTCGTTCCATTCTGCCACTTGATCTCGGCACGGGCCGTGGGTCCCGTCCGAATCTGCTGCTCTCGGTGCAGCGGCTGGTCGACGGTCGCCGCTGCCCACACCTCTTCGGGCGACTTCACCTCCACCGCCCCCTCGAAATAGACCAGCGTGCCCACCTGGGTCGATTCAGACGCGTCGTCTTGAGCGTGTGTCAAGACAGGAAAAGCAACGGCGATGAGGAGCGCAAGGAGGCCCCAACGAACCCACATCATAACGGAGGCGAGGATGGGTGAGAAGAGCAGTGTCTAATACGGAATCCACTTGGTAATGTCGGGAAGCTGGAGAAGACGCTGATCAGGAACGAACTACATTTCTACGAAACGTTCCGAGGCAAAGCGGTGAACGCTAGCACGTTGTGAACGGGATAAAATCGATCCCGCTGGCAGGCCCCCTTCGGTCATGAGAAGATATTTCGAACTGGCCGGTGTAATGGCCGTGCCTAAGTGCGCTATAGATTCCCAAATTGCGCTCCAACGGTAAAATCGGCCTTCTCAGCTTCGTCCCGGAGACGGGAGCTGCTTGATGGCGAAACTGGTCCGCGCTACGCGATCGGCGATGTCCGGCAAGCTAGTGGGGCACGCCCACGCGGATCGGCTACAGCTGTTTCCGCAGATGGCTGTACGTGTTGCGGAGAGAGGGATCCTTCTCGATGGCCGTTTCGAAGCTTAACGCCGCCGCCTCGGTACGGCCGAGGGCGAGCTGAGCCCTGCACAGGTTCATGTACACTTCCGGGTCCTCATCCCTTTGGTTCAGGCTTTTCTTGTAGGCCTCGATTGCTTCCTCGTAGCGCTCCTGCTGATAAAGAACGTTCCCGTAGTTGTTGAGGAGGAGCGTACTTTTCGGGGTGCGTTCAAGCCCCTCTTCGTAAACCGCTCGTGCCTTCTCATTTTGCCCGCCCCGGGCGTACAGCATGCCGAGTCGGTTGCGAGCGACGGTGTTCTCGGGATTTGCCTGGAGGTGCTTCCGGAGGCGCCGGCGCTGCGCTTCGGTTTGGCGGGCGTAGAGGGTGGACATCTGCTCCTCGTACGCGGCCAGGGTCTGGGCGGTGTCGGGAAGCGTCGTGTCGAAGGTGTCGGGCTGGAGCGACGAGGGCTCGTAGACACTGCGCGCATCGGCGATGGAAATGACCTGCGGCAGGGTGCCCTCGTTCTTCTCCGTGCGGTACCGCTCGATGCCCTTTTGCCAGGCGGTGAGGAAGGACTCGCTGCCCAGCAGGGTCGTCTCGACCGGAATCCACACCTGGTCCTGGCTGACGACCACGTCGTCACGAGAAAGCGCCGAGCCCTGAAGGTCGTCGGGAGAAAGGCCCGCGTCGAAGGCAGACATGACGTGCCCGGGAAGGTCGATGTACGCAGTGGGCACGCCCGCGTTGGCCAGCATCGACAGGTACAGCGCCACGAAATCGTCGCAGTCCCCGGCCTTTTGCTCGATCGTCTGCTCGGGATACTGGCAGTAATCGAGCATCTCCGGGTTGCGCGAGACGACGGAGTAGTCGGTCTTCGGATCGACGCTGTAGGTGTACCCCTGGTTCGTAAGTACCGTAAAGATCTGCAGCGCCGTGACCACGTTCGTCGGCACGTCGTAGGTCGGCTGGTTGCGGAAAAGCCGATCGATCGCCTTCGTGTATTCGATGAGCTTCTCGTTGCGCGGCGAAATGAAGGCGGCCAGGCGGCGCTTGTCCGCCCACTTGATCGAATTTCGACTGTGGAGGGTCAGGGAAACGGTCTTCTCAACGATCTTCGATCGTCCCGCGTGCTGGTAGGTGAGCCGAAGCCGGGCCTGCTCGGTTCGCTTCTCCGTGACCTGAAGAATCGATTCGCTGAATACGGCCCGGAGCGGAATGGTCGTATTCGAATACGAGGACAGGGATTTCATCTTCTGCTCCGTCGGCTCGTCCATCAGGTCTTCAATATAGAACGTGAGCGTCGCGTTCAGTTTGGGCTCGCTCGTGTTGTTCGCCAGAATGACCGTTCCGACGGGAAGCTTGGCCGGACTGCTGTAGTTTTTGTACAGAGACGGATACAGCTCGTCGACATTGGTGTCGACAATCTCGATGGGCGAGCGGTTTTGGCTGATCCGGTCGCGCAGGGTCCGAGCCCGGGCGAGATCCCTGGAGATTTCCTCGGACGATTCCTCCAGGGTGAGTGCCCGCTTGAGGGCCTCGAGCGCCTCGTACACCCGATCGGTCTCCAGGTAGGCCTGCCCAAGGCCGTGCCACGCAGCGGCGTTGGAGGGGGCCACCTGCGTGAGCTCCTTGTACGCGGGGACGGCCTCGTCGTGCTGCCCGAGCGTCCTGTGCAGCCGCCCGAGGCTTTGCAGGTACGACGAAAGGCGCGTGGTGGCGTTATCGGAATGCCGGGTCGTGTCGCTTCTGGTGCTAGTCGTGTCGGTGCGGGTGCGGGTGGTATCCAAGCGGCGCTGCGTCTCTCGCGCGGCCACCCGGTAGGCCTCGATGGCCTTCGAATAGTTCGACGCTTCCTCGTACGCTTTCCCCAACAGGCCCCGCACCTTCGTGAGGTCCGGGTTCAGGTCGAGCGCCTTCTTCAACTGCAGCGATGCCTCCGACACGTTGCCGCGCTGCAGCTCGAGGGTGCCGATGCGGGCCAGAAGGCGAGCGTCCTTCGGATTCTCCTGGCGCAGCTCCTGGTACAGCGTCTTCGCCTCGTCGTACGACTCGGTGGCCACCAGCGCATCGGCAAGCGCACGTTTGTACGTCGAGTCCGAATGTTCAGAAACGAGCGTCCGGTACTCGCTGACGGCCTGCTCGTACTTCTCCTGGTTTTGGTAGGCGGTGGCCAGGGCCTCGCGGTACGCGGCGCGCTGCGAATCGGGGAGAGACGTGCTGGTCTCGAGCCTCTTCGTGGCCCTCTTTGCCGCTCGCTCGTTTTCCCCCTGGGCCAGCAAGGCATCGAGCAGCAGCAGGTGGGCCTTGTGGTAGAACGGGGACTCGGCGGACGGGCGCTCGGCGGCGATTTGGGCCGCGCTCAGGGCCTCCTTGAGGGCCAGGGCCTCTTCGAAGGAGGAGGCACCGGCGCGCCGCTTCGCCTTGTAGAGGGCCCACCGCGCCGAGGCAAGCTGGTAGGCGGCCCGTGCGGACGTGTCGGTCCAGGCGCGAAGGTCTTCGTAGAGGGCCACGGCGTCCAAACGGGCCGTCTCGCTGAGACGCCGCTGCAGCCGGCTGGCAATGGTGTCTATGGTTGTCAGGACGGAATCCCGCGTGCGTCGGGGCGTCGAGGAGCGGGTGACGACCTCGTTCGCCACGGCGCGGAGCGAGTCGTACCGTCCCTCATTGGCCAGCTTGCGGAGCTTTTGGCTGTAGACAACCCCCAGTTCCTCCGCCCCAACCGTGTCCGTGGAGACAAACGAACGGGCGGCTTGCACGTAGCGCAAGGCCTCCTCCAGGTCGTAGGTCTCAGCGCGGGAGCGCCCAAGGGCCGCGTATCGCCGGGCGATGAAGTGCATCGTGGTGTCGCTGAGCGCGAGGGAGTCGACGGCCCGGCGATATGCCTGGAGGGCGGCCTCGTGCCGGCCCTGGGCGAAGAGGTGCCCCCCGAGCCCAAAGTGGTTGGCAAACGTAGACGTGGGGGCACTGGCGCTCGTCGGACTCAGGCTGATGAAGGCGTACCGGGGAACGTCATCGAGAGTTGCGGTCGTGGGCGGCGGAATCCGAAACTCGGGCGTGGACTGACGGGCCACGGTGTCGGGGGCGGCCCCCGCCGTCATCCGGAGGAGGCCGTACTGGACGACCGCCGGGTTCTCAAGGGGCGGCACGCGGGCAATGAGCGTGTCGCCCTCGCTCCGGAACCGCATCGAGTCGGACGGGGAAGGCGGCCGCACGGCAAGCTGAACCGACTTGACGGCGTCTCCTCCGTCGGTGCGGACGTGCGCAATGAAGCGCTGGTCGTCGAATCCGATTCCCTCAACATCGTCGAAGGAGAACGGCCCCTCGCCCTTCCGCCCGAAGCGAAACCGATGCACTGGCGTCTCTCCCCAGTCAAAAATCTCGTACTGGTTCGTCGACGCATTGAAGACGTGCACCTGGCCGAGCGGGTCGACCTCCAGCCCCACAATCTCGCCCTCATTTTTCTGAACGTCGGTCGTGCGCAGACGAAGCGTGGGTTGCCCGGATGCCTCATCCGCCCCGAGCCGGCGACGGACGATCTGGTTCTTGTCTTCGTCCCAGACATAGATCCGGCTCGAATCGACGGCGGCCACGGCAGCGGGCGCCTGGAGGCCCTGCGTCACGTCCAGCTCGCCTTCGTACACCCCGTCGCTGGTCCAGACGCGAATCGCCCCCCGTCCCCGCTCGGCAACCATCACGTGCCCACTGGGCAGGGTGGCAAGGTCGGACGGATCGTCGAGCGGCTGGGAAAGGCCCTTTCCGAACTCGCGGATGAGGGCGCCTGCATTGTCGTAATGGCGAATGGTGTTGGTGCCCTCGTCGAGCACGTAGAGGGAGCGGCCTGGACCTAGCGCAAGGGCTTTTGCCTCGTCAACTTGGATCTTATGGGTCGTACCCGCGCTGTCGATGCCGAGAACGGACGAGGGATCGGATTGGGGGATGTAGTAGAGGCGCCCGTCCGGCCGGCGTACGAGGTCGACGAACGGACGGGGGAATGAGGCCGTGCCGTTGAGGGCCAGTCTCCGCCGCGGGGCCGTGAGGGTATCGGGACGAGCGGGGACGCGGAAGAACTGGACCTGCGTCCCCTCCGCATCGAGCACGGCCACCTGATCGGTCATGCCGTGCCCAACGCTCAGCCGGACGGGATTCTGGAACGTACCTGGGCCCCCCGTTCCTTTTGCCCCGAAGGTTCCGATGACGGTGCCGTCGCGCGAGAAATGCGTAACGCGCCCATCCGTGCGGTCGAGGACGAGAAAATCGCCCCCTGGCAGCACGGCCACATCGGCGGGATCAGTAATCGAGACGCCGGGCCGCTGGTTGAGAGGCCCGAGCGCCGAGACGACCTGTCCCCGCGTGTTGAAGATCGTAATCGAGGGGCCCTTTTCTTCCAGCACATAAAGCTCGTTCGCTCGATTCGTCCCTACCGCCCGCAGATCCTGGAAATTCTGCGGTCCGCCCCGAATCCACGACAGGTAGCGTCCCCGATCGTCGAAAAAGGGAACGTAGGCTTGGCCCTCGTCGAGCACGTAGGTGTACCCCTCCGTGTCGACCGCGACGTCGCGAATCTTGTCGAACTGTCCAAATCGGCTGCCCAGCCAGCCCGATCCGGCCCCCATCGCGTACGAGTCTGTGCTGTCCGCCCGTACCGCAAAGACGCGCTCGGCGCCCGCGTCGGCAACGAAGAGGGTACCGTCCGGGCCGATGTCCAACCCAACCGGCTCTTCCAGCGACCGGGGTTTGCCACCTACCGTGACGGAGCGCAGCGGCGGGCGTCGCGTGCCGTCAAGGCGATACCGAAAGATCGCACCCGCCCCCTCGTCCGCAACGTACACCGTGCTGTCCGCCGTTGAGAAGGCCACGTCCGCGGGGGTGTCGTAGCGGGCGTCGCCCTCGGCGGGAATCGCGCGCTGAACGGCGTACCTTTGCTGCGCCTGCGCGGAGAGGACCGACAGTCCAGCCCCTAAGAGCCCCAATAGCGCCACCGCGACGCATCGAACGGAAAAAGTGCGGCCCAGTGAGGGACGGTCCATAAACGAAATCGGGGAATTCATCCGGGCAACGGACGTCAGAACCGCAGGCGCGGGAGGTGTCTTTCCCCTCTCCATGTGCGAGCATTGGTTCGACACACAGCACCCCTAGACGTTTCCGCCAGGGCGGAAGCAGCCGGTTCGCCCAATCCCCGACCGGCCTAATCTCATCATGGCCGTTCGTCCACGGCCTGTCCTCACGGCGCTGTCGAACGGAGGAACGACTGGACGCGAGCCGCGAAGGCCGCCCCCTTCTCTTCCGGAACGTAGTGGCCGACGTGGGGCCAGCAGTGGGTCTCGGCCTCCGGAAACAGGCCCTGCCACCGCTGACGGGTCGCTTCGGTGCCGAAGGCAGGATCGGCCTGTCCCCAGCACAGGAGGGGCTCGCAATCGCGGAGACGAGATCGGTGCGTCCACAGGGCCCGCAGCCACGGCGTTTCTCGGAGCAGGCTCCGGGCAAACGTCCAGCAGGCCCGTCGGCGCACCGGGGTGTCGAGCGCTTCGGCGTACGCATCGATCCAGGAAGGCCATTCGGTAGGGTCCAACTCAAACGACGCGCGGCCCAGTGTGAGCGGCATGATGACCCGCGCAAAGGCATTGCCGCGCTCGACGAGGAGGCGTCCAATCGTGGTGTTCACGAGCCCCCCAAAGAGCCAGATGAGGGGACGACGATTCAGCGGCCACGCCCACGTGTTGGTGAGGACCAGACGCCGGACGGTCGTGGGGTGCCGCAAGGCGTAAGAGAGGCCAATGGGACCGCCCCAGTCGTGAAGCACGAGCGTGAGGTCCGTGAGGCCAAGGCGGCGGAGAAGTGTTTCGACGTGTGTGGCGTGGGCGGGAGGGCGGTACGAAAAATCAGACGGGGCCTCCGACCGCCCAAATCCGAGGTAGTCGGGCGCAATGCATCGGTACTCGGGCGCAAGGGTATCGATGAGGGCGCGGTAAAGGTGCGCACTCGTGGGGTTGCCGTGCAGCAGCACCACCGGGGGTCCGTCGCCGACGTCCGTGTAGGCCATCCGACCGGCGGGGGTGCGGAACGTGTGTGTGGTCGTGGGGAAGGGAGAAGGCATTCGAAGGGACACACCTGTAGAACATTAGGAGGCGGAAACGAGGGTCGTCGAGCCCGGCAAAAACATGAGGTTGAAGCCTGAACGCCTGTTCGTGTGTGTGAATAGACTGAGCCTGCTGCTTGGGGCGCAGGTCGGTTTTCCCCGAGTTCCTTTCACCATCCCCTACCTTGAAAATCGACATCCAAGGCGAACGGGTGTCCCGCCTGTGTATGGGGGCCGACTTCTTCTGCGCAACGCAAAAACGGGGGCGTATTCAGTAGTCGGCATGGGCACAGCCCACTCTTCAACGAGAGGCCATTGCATCATTCCTCCGGCGGCTGCAGCTCCCGCAGGCGGTCCCACCGGTAGATGCCCCCGCTGTGCCCGTCGTCCCAGGTGATGCGCAATCCCA
>CAZTDC010000075.1:6708-11223 GCA_964612165.1 uncultured Salinivenus sp. | reverse complement strand
CGGAAGATGGTGTTGGTCCGCTAGCGGACCCGGTTCGCTAGCGAACCAGCTCCGCCAGCGGACCGGCTGCGGTAGCGGTCCGATGCACTGGGGCATCCGGTTGGGTAGCGCCCCTGATCCATCGACGCCCGGCCCTCGCCGACGAACCCGTTCCAACGGAGGCTTATCTGATTGGAGATTTCGGCTCGACAGAGTGCTTCTCGCCTCTTACATTGTAGTAATTGCTCAAAAAGGTGCTCTCAGACAAGGATCTACGTTCACTTCAGTCACTGATCGCCGATACTGCGATGCGTGCTATTGCTTCTCTCCCATCCGGCTCTCGTTTCCTTCGACTCCTTCGAATAACCCTTCTTCTGGTTCTGTCAGGAGGAGTGGTGGGGATGTCCGGGCTGCTTCAGACTGCTCAGGCCCAGGCAGAAGGGCCCTCCCTGCAAAGCACGCAACGCCCGGTGCGGGTGTCGCTGGATCCGATGTATCAGTACTACGAAACGGAAGACGGGCAGGTGCTCACCGAATTCAGCACGCGGTTCTCAGCCTTCGTTCCGATCGGCCAGCGGTTTGGCCTGCGGGCGCGTGCAGACTATGCGCAGATGGGTGGGGACAATCTTGAGCAGGTGCAAGGCCCGACCGACGTAGCCACGACGGCAACCTACGCGCAGCCGGTGGGAGAGGGAAGCGTGGTGTTTTCATTGCGTGGTAACGTGCCAACGGGCAAACAGCGGCTGACCACCGGGAATGGAAGCGAATTGGAGACCAACCGCCTAATTAGCCAGAACTTTTACGACTTCCGCGTATCGAGCTTTAGTCGAGGATTTTCCGTGTCTCCGAAGGTGACCTGGGCGTATCCGATTACCGATCAACTGGCGGTCGGCATCGGCGGCGGGTATCAGCTTCAGCGAGGCTTTCAACCCAACGAGCGATTCACGTCGGATTCGTTGTACGTGCCAGGGAACGGAATTTCCGTAAATGCGGGCATGGACTATAAGATCACCGATGCTTCGGCCCTTGGCGTGGACCTCGCGTTTCGGCGGTACGGGGCCGATGAGGTCGGGGGCTCCCCCTTATTTGAGGCTGGGAACCGGTTTTCGGGCACCCTGCGATACCTGAGGCGCTCGGGATTTACGACGATTCGGGCCATCGTGGGGTACACGCAGTGGGAAGAAAGTCAATTTGGATTTCGAGGGGGAACCCCGACGCAGGGACAGGTGCTCCCGCCCCATGGATTGGCGTTGACTTCCTATCGAACGCGCCTGGCCGAAGACATTCGTCTGCAGGTTCGCGCCTCGGGCCACTGGTACGGGGAAACGATCAGAGATGGGGCTCGCGGAAAGCAAAAAATCTTCGGACGAGCGTACGTGTCGCCGTCCTTTGGATTTGCTGACGTTCTGGCCCTGGAGCCACACGTGACGGTAACGTACGGTAGCTATCTCGGGCTGGGGGGCGGCCTGCGAATTGTGGGGACCTTTTAGCATCTCCAGTCAGTCCTGTTGCATTTCGGAGAAAAAAACGGAAGGAATCCGGTTGAACTGCATCCGGGCGAGGACACCAGCGCATCGACGCGTAGGGCGAGCAGGAGCTCCGCGTCGCGTCAACCTGCAGTTCTTGCGTCCTGTTTAGCCAACCGACGTCGAAATCATGTCCAGTGTCGGTGCAGAGGGTGAGATCGGTAAACCGGTTTCGGCCCATAACACGTCGTTTTTGTCAGATTCCGCCTAAGGAACCCGAGTCTGGAAGTGGTTTCCACTGTTGGCCTCTGGGGACTGGAAAAAGGAAGCCGCGATTGGTGCGGGAGGAATCTTTGGAAGGGAATTTGTTGCCCACAGTACTCACCTTCCCACCGCTCCTTTCCTCCAGTTGAGAGCGGAAAAGAATGAAAAAATACCCGTTCTCGCCCTGAACCAATCGAGGGGATATCGAGCTGTCTAGTCTGGAGAGAAGGGGAAGCGACCGTCTCCGAGGCCTTTTTTACGGCCCCGAGATCGAAGCGGCGTCTCTTTAGGGGCGTTCGGTCCGTGAGCGTGTTCGGATTAGAAGTGTGGCGGTGGAAGGAGGAGTGTTGCGTAATTTGGGAGCCCATTTTCTGGATTTGATCCGCACGTCTTCTATGATCCGTCTTCGCCGTTGGCTGCAGGCCGATTCACATGCGTCTTCTGTTCTTAAGAATCTTAAGAAGCATCTGACGGCTGGATTGAGAGCAGCACCGGTTTTTTTCGCTCTTGCACTGACCGTGCTGCTGATGGGCGCGTTTGCGCCGTGGGGACAGGCCCAGCCCACCGTGACCGATCTCCGGCCGGAAAGCGGGGCGCCCGGCTCCCAGGTGCGCATCTACGGGTCGGGCTTTTCCACCTCCGGAAATAACGTCGTCGAGTTTTCCGGCGTCTCTGCCCCAATCGACAGTGCGAAGAGCACGACGCTCTACGTCCGCGTTCCGTCCGAGTCCACGGTGAAGGGCCCGGTGGAGGTACGCGTTTCGAGCGACGACGGCTCAAGCTTTGCGACGGTGCCGGAACGATTTGTCGTGGCCACGAAAGGGACGGGATCGTTCGCTCCGGATTCCACCCTCAATCCCACACAAAACGGCGAGGTGGCCCAGGGGGACGTCGATGGGGACGGGGACCTCGACCTGCTCGTGACCGGCACAAATACCAGCGGGGATGCAACGACGACCCTGTATCTGAATGATGGAGCAGGAAACTTCTCGGAAGAGAGCACGGGCCTGGCGGACATCAGGAACGGCACGGCCGACTTCGGTGACGTAGATGGAGATGGCGACTTGGACGTGCTGCTGACGGGGTACGACGGGGATGCTGCTGTCCGCATCACGACGCTCTACACGAACGACGGCGGAGATCCTCCGAGCTTCACCGAGCAAACATCCAGTGGGCTGACTGCAGACAGCACAAACGTCAGCAGAAGCGCGGCGGACATTGGGGATTTGGACAATGACGGTGATCTTGACGTCGTCGTCTCAGGAACCAACAGTGATGGTCTTCGGACCACGACGATATTTGAAAATGATCTGAGCCAATCGGGTTCGCTTGGCTTTACTGTCGACGAGACGGTTCTCACCGATGTGACGGACGGCACGGTCAATCTCGGGGATCTCGATGGAGACGACGTGCTGGACATCGTCATCACGGGAGAGATCTCGACCGGAGATCCGGTTACGAAGGTGTACTTGAACGATGGGGTTCTCACCTACACTGATTCCTCTCTCTCACCCGCTGTGAAAAACAGTGCCTCGGCTCTTGGAGACGTGGACAATGACGGGGACCTCGATCTCTTGGTCAGCGGGAATGATGGAAGTTTTCAGGTCACGGAGGTTCTCACGAATGATGGGAGCGGTGCCTTTGTGAGCAGCCAGTCGTTGGTCGGGGTGGAAGGAGGAACGGTGGACTTTGCGGATGTGGACGCAGACGGCGATTCTGATCTCCTCGTGACGGGACGAGATCAGGACGATGTCCCGTATGCTGTTCCGTATGAAAATGACGGAACGGGAACGTTCTCAGAAGTCCCCACGAACGTGACGGCCGTGTTTGATGGGGCGACGGTGTTTGGGGATTACGATGGCGACGGCGCGCTCAATCTCTTTCTGACAGGGAGCAATGGAAGCGCGCGTACGGCCATGTTATACAAGCCTGCGCTGTTGCTAACGAGCACCTTCCCCCGCCGCAACGCGGCCAGCGTCTCGACGACAGCCGATATTGGCCTCAACTTTGTCGCGCCCGTTGCGGACCTCAACGGACTGAAAGATAGCATCGTGGTGCGAGGTGCGCAGAGCGGGGAGCTAGACGGATCGGTGGTCGGGGAAGGAACGGAAACGCTCGATTACGCCCCGAGTCGGGACTTCGCTCCAGGGGAGGAGGTGTCGGTGTTTCTTCGCTCCGGCATCGAGAGCACGGACGGATTTTCACTTTTCAAACCTCAAGCCTTCAGCTTCCGGGCGGCCGCCTCGGCGGGGCCGGCTGCCTTTCCGACGACGCAAACGGTCTCGGCCAGCGAGACCGGCGCGCGAGAGGTGGCCACTGGGGATATGACCGGCAACGGCGAGCGTGATCTCGTCGTGACGGCCACGGGGGACGATGAGGTGACGCTGTATGAGGGAAATAGCGATGGCACGTTTAGCAGTGGGACGGTCATTGATTCGGGCCTGCAGTATGCTCGGGCCCTCGCCCTGGCCGACGTGACGGGAGATGGGAATCTCGACGTAATCGTGGGAGAGGGGGCTCAGGGCAACGGGAAGGGAGAGGGAGATCAGGTGCGCTACTACGAAAATCAGGGGAGCGGCTCATTTGGCAATTCGCAGACGGTGGCGGGCAGCAGTCACATCGACGACGCCCGCGATCTCGACGTCGCGGACTTCGACCGGGACGGCGAGATGGACGTAGCGTCCGTTTCCGTCAACAATGGGGAGGTGAACGTCCACCTAAACGACGGAGGGGGAAGCAGCTTCACGACGACAACCGTGAACACGGTTGGCTTCCCGAGCGCCGTTCACGCGGTGGACGTTGACAC
>CAZTDC010000075.1:0-6608 GCA_964612165.1 uncultured Salinivenus sp. | reverse complement strand
TGGGATCCGCAGACAATTGCCACCACCGACAGCGTGCTGACCGCCGGCCCAGCGGACCTGAACGCCGACGGCCTGATGGACATCGTGGCGGGATCGGTGGGCGGCGATTCGCTGGTCTGGTATGTAAATAACGGATCCATCTTCGAGCCGGGAGGGACCCTCGACACGGGCGTCCACGATGTGCAAGACGTGATCGCCGGCGACTTCGACGGGGACGGGAGCCTCGACCCGGCCCTTGCCGCCTACGGCGAAAACACGGTAGCGACGTATCCGAACGTGCCGGAGCTAAAGGTCACGGACACGTCTCCGAATCGGAATGCCGCGAGCGCTGACCCCTCGACGAATGTGACCGTCACATTTAACAGCACGCTGGATGACGCGACCGTAGACACCTCGACGGTCGTCGTGACAAGTGCGCAGGCGGGGCGCGTGCTGGAGGCGGACGACAACGTGGCCGTGAGCGGCAACACGCTTACCTTCGATCCGGGGCGGACGCTGTACCCTGGAGAGGAACTCTCCGTGAGCCTCGACGCGTCGATTGTCGACCAAAATGGGGTCCCGCTCGATACGGCCCACACGTTCCGCTTTACGGTTCAGACGGGCAGTGGAACCGGGACGTTCGCTGAAATCGCCACGGATTTTCCGGATGTATCCGAAAGTGCGACCGACTGGGGGGATTTTGACGGGGACGGGGACCTAGATCTGGTTATCGCAGGGGACAGTGCGGGCACGATCAACCGGCAGACGCGAGTTTTTGAGAATGACGTCGAGAACAACAATGGGTTTAATCCTCTCAACGCTGGGATTGCGGATGTGGAGCAGGGGGATGTCGCCTGGGGCGATTACAACGGGGATGGGAATCTCGACCTGATCGTTTCGGGGGATGACGGGAGCTCGGAGGATACGACGGCGATCTACAATGGCGACGGAGCCGGTGCGTTTACGCCCGCAAGTGGGATAAGTGAGGATGTCGTTGGCGTGTTCGACAGCTCGGTGGACTGGGGGGATTTTGACGGGGACGGCGACCTCGATCTGGCACTGGCGGGGACCCTGCCGTCGGGCACGGACACGACGAAGGTGTACCGGAACGATGGGGACACGACCTTTACGGATCTTTCGGCCAGTCTCCAGGCGGTGGCGAAAGGAGAGGTGGACTGGGGCGACTTTGACAATGACGGCGACCTGGATCTGGTGGTCGTCGGGTTCGATGGCAGTGCGCGTCACGCGAAAGTGTACCGAAATGACGGGGGAGGGTCGTTTGCCCTACACACTGAGCTGACGCCAGGGGTTCAACAGGCAGCGGCGCAGTGGGGAGACTTTGACGGGGACGAGTATCTGGATCTGATCATTAGCGGCAAGAGCGGATCCTCGTCTCAGTCAACGACGATCTATCGGAATAATGGGGATGGGACGTTCTCGTCCCTCAGTGCGGGTTTGACGGGGGTGCAAGAAGCCTCAGTAGATTGGGGCGACTACGATGGCGACGGGGTGCTGGACGTGGCTGTCGTGGGAGACAGTACCGCTGGGAGTTCGGAAAATGCCGCGAAAATTTACCGGAACGAAGGAGCAGGGAGTTTTGCGGCCATTGGGGCTGGTCTGACCGGTCGTCGCCTGGGGGATGTGGACTGGGCCGATTACGATGGGGACGGCACCCTCGACCTCTTGGTCAGTGGTCTGGATGGCGCGAGCGGAAGCAAAACGACGCTTTACCGTCAGACCGCAAGTCTCCGGGTTGCGAACACCACGCCGTCCCGAAATACAGTTGGCGTCAACAGGACGCTCAGTACCATCGAGATTACATTCAATAAGTTGCTCGACGCGAACAGCGTAGATGCGAACAGCGTGACCCTCGTGGGCGAGCAGTCCGGGCGATTCAGCACGATCATCAATGTGAGCGTCAGTGATAGTACACTAAGTTTTGATCCCGGCTCCAGCTTCCAGCCCGGGGAGGCGGTCACCGTCTCGATATTTCCTGACAGTGTCCTCGCGGACGACGGCACTACGCTGGGGTCGACGTACTCTTATCAGTTCACTGTGGGGAACAAGAAGGGGCCGCTTAGCTTCCCGACCGACCAGGTGCTCAATTCCGCGGCGCCGGCCGAGGTAAAACCGGCCAACATCAATGGGGACGACTCGCTCGATGTCGTAGTGGCCCTCCGAGACAGTGCCATTGTCTGGTACGACGGCGGAGAAGAGTTTACCGAGACCGTCGTCACGAGTAGCCTCTCCACCCTGTATGGAGTGACGACGGCCGACGTGGACGGGGACGGGGACCTGGACATTATCAGCAACGAGGTCGCCTGGTATGAGAACACGGATGGGACCGGAAGCTTCGGAACCGCCAACTCGATTGGTGCCACCGCCAATGAACTCCTTGTCACCGATGTGAATGGGGACGGTCGTCCCGACGTTGTCGCCGATGACTCGAGCAACGAACTGGTGTGGTATGAAAATACAGGGGGAAGTTTCGCCTCCGGAACGCAAATCGCAACTGATATCTTCACGCCATTGTCCTTCTCTGCGGGTGACCTCACGGGGAATGGGTTTCCCGATCTGGTCATTTCCGATATAGATACAACGTCCTGGATTGGAAATAAGGGAGGCGGACAGTTCACCAGTCAGACGGTCATTACGCTCAATTCCGGCGGAGAAGAGATTGCGACCGAGGATGTGGATGGGGATGGCGTTTTGGATGTCGTTGCCACCGCTTCGGATGACCTGGTCTGGTACGGAAACGACGGGACCGGAACCTTCTCGTCTGGAAACACCATCGCTGGGGGAGTGGACCCTTCCGACATCGCCGTGGCCGACCTCAATGCCGATGGAGCCCCGGACGTCGTCCACTCGCCGACGTTTGATAGTGGCACGTTAGATTGGTACGCCAACGACGGCGGTGGCAGCAGTTTTACCGGTCCAAATGTCATCTGGCGGGAATCACCCTCAACCTGGGACATCGCAGCCGGGGACGTTGACGCCGACGGGGATCTCGACGCGCTTTCCGTTACGTCGAGTGCGGACAGGCTCGTGTGGCATCCGAACACGACGATAGCCCCCCAGGTCGTGACTGGGCCCCCAGAAAACACCACTGACAGCAGCTTTGTGGCCCAAGCGGGAGTCAATCCGGGCGGGGACACGACGACCGTTACCTTCGAATACGGAGCAGGGGCCGCCCTCGACTCGTCTGTAACGGCGACCACGAATCTTGTGGGCGAAGACACGTTGGCCGTGGCCGACACGATTAGCGGCCTCGATCCCGGCACGACGTACGACTACGTCACTGTGGCCTCCAACGGCGTAGGCACCACCCGTGGGGACACCCTGTCGGTGACGACGCCCGCGGCCGCCCCGAGCGGCATGGCCGAGGCCGCGACGAACGTGCGCAGTACCAGCGCCACGCTCAACGCCACAATCAATCCGGAGGGGGATACGACCCGCGTCTACTTCGATCTGCAGAACCAGGCGACCGGCGACTCGTCGGTCTACGCGGCGGACACGATTCGGACGGCGCTGACGAGCGACTCGACGGTGTCGGTGGCGACGCCGGACACACTGAAGCCGGGGACCAGCTACGAGTACGTGGTGAGTGCGGCCAACAGCGCCGATTCGTCGGTGATCGGCTCGACGACGTTCACCACGCTAGATGCCCTGTCCATTACCAGCACCACACCGGTCCGCGAACAAGTGGGGGTTGACAGGTCGGCGGGGATAGGCATAAAGGTGACGTTCAACCGGGGGCTCGACGGGTCGACCGTGGGCACGGACAGCCTGACGGTATCGGGGGATCAGGCCGGGCCGGTGCCGGAGGATGACAGTTCTCTAACAATCACGGATGACACGACCCTTACCTACGGGACGGACCGCCAGCTGAAGCCGGGAGAGCGGGTGTCGGTGAGCGTGGCGGGCGGCATTACTGACACTGCCGGGGTGTCGCTGGGGCAGGGGAGGACGTTCGGCTTTACAGCTGAAAGCGCACCGGGGCCTAGCAGCTTCCCGGTCGACAGCATTATCACCACCAGTGCAGACATGGCCCGGTCGGTAGCTGCGGGGGACATAGACGGGGACGGAACGCTCGACGTGCTCAGTGCCTCGTACGGGAACGACGAGGTGGCGTGGTACGAGAATACCGACGGGACCGGCAATTTTGGGGCTGCACAGACTATCACTACTGCTGCCGATGGGGCTCGGTCGGTTACCGTGGGAGACGTGGACGGAGACGGAGATCTCGATGTATTGAGTGCATCGAGTCTTGATAACAGGATAGCGTGGTACGAGAACACCGACGGGGCCGGCAGTTTCGGCGGGTCTCAGCAGACGATCACGACTAGTGCCGACGGGGTAGAGGCGGTTGCGGTGGGAGACGTAGACGGGGACGGGGATCTCGACGTGCTCAGTGCCTCGGCCACCGATGATAGAGTGGCGTGGTACGAGAACCAGATTGGAGAGAGCGGGGCCGACAGCGACGGCTTTGGGGGCCAGCAGACGATCAACACCGGTGCCGATGGGGACGCGGTCGCGGTGGGGGACGTAGACGGGGACGGGGATCTCGACGTGCTCAGTGCTTCGGTCAGCAGCAGCAATGTGGCGTGGTACGAGAATCAGATTGGAGAGAGCGGGGCCGACAGCGACGGCTTTGGGGGCCAGCAGACGATCACGACCAGTGTTGGGGCAGAGGGAGTCGCGGTGAGGGACGTAGACGGGGACGGGAATCTCGACGTCCTCAGTGTCTCGCCCGGTGAAAACAAAGTGGCGTGGTACGAGAATCAGATTGGAGAGAGCGGGGCCGACAGTGACGGCTTTGGAAGCCAACAAACGATCACGACCAGTGCCGACGGGGCCGAGGGGATCGCGGTGGGGGACGTGGCCGGGGACGGGGATCTCGATGTCCTCAGTGCTTCGGCCAGCGACAACAAAGTGGCGTGGTACGAGAATCAGATTGGAGAGAGCGAGGCCGACAGCGACGGCTTTGGGGGCCAGCAGACGATCACAACCAGTGCCGATGGGGCCGAGGCGGTCGCAGTGGGGGACGCAGACGGGGATGGAGATCTCGACGTCCTGAGTGCCTCGCTCAGTGACGACAAGGTGGCGTGGTATCCGAACGAGGTGATTGCCCCGCAGGTCGTGACCCGGGCGCCCAGCGACACGACCGGCTCCAGCTTCGTGGCCGAGGCCGACGTCAATCCGGGAGGCGACACGACCACGGTTGTTTTCGAGTACGGACAGGACACGACCTTCGGCACCGACTCGACGGTGACGGCCACGACGAGCCTCACGGGGGATGACACGACAAGCGTGAGTGCCGTGGTCGACAGCCTGAAGCCATCCACCCTGTACAACTACCGCGTCCGGGCGGCAAACAGCGTCGATACGACGTTCGGCAATGTGCTGTCGGTGACGACGGAGGTGGCGCCACCACAGGCCTCCGCGGACTCGGTCACCGTTTTGAGTGACACCAGCGCCACGCTGTTCGGGACCGTCGAGCCGGGCGGGGATACGACGCGCGTCTACTTGGCGCTTACGGAGGTTTCGACGGGGGACTCGACTTTTGTGCCCCTCGATACGCTTCGCACGTCCCTCACGACGGCGCAATCGGTTAGCCGGACCGTCGACACGCTTCGGGGGGGCACGGAGTACCGGTTCGAGATTGGGGCCGCCAACAGCGTCGACTCGACTCAGGGCGGGCCGCTCTCCTTCGCGACGGGCAACGTGCCGCCGACGGCAGAGAACGACACCGCCCAGACCGAGGAAGATACCGAGGTGACGATCGACGTCCTCGCCAACGACTCGGATCTGAACGGCGAACTTGATACCTCCTCGGTCGCGGTGGTCGACAGCCCCTCGGTCGGGACGGCCAGTGCCATCGACTCGACCGGGGCGATTGTGTACACGCCCGAGCCGGACTCGAATGGAACCGACAGCCTCCGCTATTCAGTGGCCGACGACTCGAGTGCGACGGACACCGCGACGGTGGCCGTTGGCATTCAGGCGGTCAACGACACCCCGTTTGTGGCAACCAACGAAGGCCTTTCTGTGGCCGAGGGCGAAGAAGCCGTCATCCCCGATAGCTTGCTCGCCGCCCAGGACGTGGAGAGCGGCCCGGCGGATCTGATCTACACCCTCACGGCGGCACCCACCGGTGGGACGCTCGACACCGCGGGGGTAGACCTGCAGGCGGGAGACTCCTTCGCCCAGCAAGCCGTTGGCGAGCGCACCCTTCGCTACCGGCACGACGGGTCGGAGACGACCTCCGACACGTTCCAGTTCGTTGTCGAAGACACGGCGGGAGCCAAAACGGACACCGCCACCTTTGCGATCACGATCGACGCGGTCAACAGTCCACCGGTGGCCTCCAACGACACGGCACAGACCGAAGAGGACACCGAGGTGACGGTCGAGGTTCTGGCCAACGACAGCGATCCGGAGGGGAACCTGGACACCGCGTCGGTGGCGGTGGTCGACAGCCCCGCGGTGGGGACGGCCAGCCCGGTCGACTCGACCGGCGCGATTGTGTACACGCCCGAGCGGGACTCGAACGGGACCGACAGTCTTCGCTACGCGGTGGCCGACGATTCGAGCGCGGCCGACACGGCTGAGGTCAGGGTCACGATCGA
>CAZTDC010000074.1:0-11282 GCA_964612165.1 uncultured Salinivenus sp. | reverse complement strand
ACCTGTTGGTCCGACAGGGTAAGCGTCGTGTCACGGCGGGCTTTTTCGGCAAGGATCTTCTGATCAACCAGGTCTTGCAGCGCCTTCATCCAAAGGTCGTCGGAGTAAGACATTTGGCCGCGTTGGGTCTGCTGGGCCACCCTCCGGTCGACCTCAGAAGCGAGGATGATCTCGTCACCCACAACCGCAGCAATGCGATCAAGGGTCTTCTCTTGGGCCTGGGCCTCGGAGGGACCGAAGAGACTGCCACCAATGAGACCGGCGAACAGAGCGACGGTTAGAAGAGCGCGAGAAGGAGCCGTAGTCGGCGAAAAACGCATGCGGAGAAAATTGATTCTGCAAGCGGGCGATGGGGTAGGAGAAAGAACCTCCCGAGTTCAGAGCTCATGGCATCTCAATCAGACTGTCCGCCTTTGCTCTGTTGCGGAGGCGTTGAACCTCACGGGCATACATCTGTTTCCGGGTTCGAATTCGCAGACGGCGCTGTATTTCTGATTTGATCCATTTGAGCTTCGGTTCGGTTCCGGCTGGAACTCGACGGACCAGCTGAAGCACGTGGAACAGGTTATTGTCTTCCGTAATTGGGGCCACCTCGCCTTCCTGAAGAGCAGAAAGTTCGTCCTGCACGTAGGGCAGTTGCGAAAAAACGCGACCCTCCGGCAGGAAGCGCTCTGAGATTTCCTGGGAGCGGTCGGGGGCATACGCATAGGTGCGAACCAGTCGGTCCCAGGTCGTGTCGACCGTTGCTTCTCGCGCCGCAAGCAGCTTGCGGCGCACCGTTCGTGCTGAGTCTGCACTGCTGGTGGCGAGGTGGCGCACCCGAACGTACGGCTCGCGGAGAGCAAGCTGCTCTCGGTGGCTTTCGAAGTACGTTCGCACCTCTTCATTTGTAGCCTCCCGGTCGGAGTCTTCATAGATGCGGTTCGTCATGGCCGTGATCAGGGTGCTTTTCCGTTGCTCCTGAAGCTGACGCTTGACCTCGGGATCTTCTTCGAGATTCAGGCGCTTTGCTTCTCGAAAGAGCAGGGTGCGTTCGATCCACTGGTTGATGACCTGCTCCCGGGCCTTCGTGGAGTCGGGAACTGGTCCCATGCCTTGCATCAGACGGTCGAGGTCGGATTGTGTCAGGTAGTGGTCGTCGACGCGGGCCACGTATGAGGAGGGCGCCTCTTCCGAGTCACACCCGACCAGAGTGCCGGCCACGAGGGCGGTCGCAAGCACGCGGAAGAGCACCGACAACACAGAACCGGATCGAACGAACATGGGGTCCTCAGTTACGGGGTAGCAGAGGATGCAGCTTGGTTTTCATCGTCGAAGGCGCCCTGGAGGCGACTGGGGTGCGTTTCTACATTGTACCGCTGCCGCAGCCGTGACAGTACCTTATCCTCATACAGCTTCTGATAATCACGAATGACGCTGCTTCGAGCTTCCTCGAAGCGCTTGGTGCGGGCCGGAAGAAGCGTGTCGCGCACGAGGACGAGGGATTCCCCGGCGTCGTCGCGGGGCCCGATGACAGTGCCGTCCGTCACGGATAGTACCTGCTTATAGGGCTTCGAAGATTCATCGGTGACCGTGATTGTGTCGACGGTCACCAGCGAGTCACTGGATGCCTTCTGGGTCAGGGACGGAAGGGTGCTGGTGTCGACGGCGGTCGTTTGGTAGGGGGAGAGCAGGGAGTCGGACGGAGCGCGGAACGCGAGAGTGCGGACGCGATCGGGGTATCGGTACTGATCACGTCGCTCCTGGTAGGTGTCGCGCAAGCCCGCGGTGTCTTGGCTGGCAACGGTCCATACCGAGTCTTGCATAAACTGGAAGACGAGAAGGCCCTCGCGATATTCCTTCATGGTCTGGGCGAAGGATTTGTCCCGCTCGGGCAGGCGGGCCGATGCGTACGCAAAGGCCTTTTCGTTAAGGAAATCGTCGATCACCTCTCCCACTGTCATTTGAGCGCCGCCGTCGGTCTGCATCACGTGGCGGGCGACCTGGTTCATCGTGTAGGTCGAATCGCCGAGGGTGGCCACCGATCGGCTGGGGGCCGACTCCTGCTCGAGAACCGATAGAAGCTTGCGGGAGAGAGAGTCGACCGAGGACACATTGGCGGCCTCCAAGATGCGACTCGTATCAACGGTCACGCCCTCCTCGGCCCGAACCTGTCGTGCGAATTTGTCCTTGCGGCGCTCCACGCGTGGGCGACCGGAAATTTTCTCTTTAAGGTCCTCGTAGGCTTTCTGGAACGTGGGCCGTTCGTCTTGGCCCGTAAGCTTGATGAGGTGGTACCCGAACCGGCTTTTCACCACCTCCGAAAGGGTGCCCACCGTGTCAAGCGTGGCCACGGCCTTACGGAAGGAGGGAGGGAGAGACTGCCGAGACTGTATTTTTCCGAGGTCGCCCCCTCGAGAGGCCGACCGGCGATCTTGAGAATGCTTCTTTGCAAGGCTAGCAAAGTCCGCGCTGTCCCGCCGAATCATGGTGCGGAGCGAGTCAAGAAACTGGCGAGGACGCGCCGAATCCCCCTTCGGCTGGCGCATGATATGGGAAAGGCGGATCGGGGGCTTGGCGGGACGACGATCATGCACCTTCAGGATGTGGTAGCCGAACTTCGTGCGGAAGACATCGCTCACGCTGTCGGGGGGCACGGAGTACATCCGATCCTCGAAGGGTTCCACGATCTGACCGGCTTGAACATACCCGATATTTCCTTGATAGCCCCGCTCGCCTTTTTTCTGTGCGGAGGGATCCTCGGAATTGCGATAGGCGAGTTGGCCAAAGGGCACGCCCCGCTCAATGGAGTCGGCAATGGTCTGCATCTGCCGGTATGCCTCAAGGGTGTCTTCAGGCGCGGCATCGGGGGAGACGCGCTTGAGGATGTGGCTGACATCGACCTCTTGCTGCTGACGGTCGTAAAGCGAGCGGACAAGCGGTTCGTAGATCTCCGACCGCATGATTTTGGGCTTCGCCATCTTCTGGCGATAAGAGGCAATCTCCTGTCGAACGCTCGGCAGGGTGTCGAGCCCGGCCTCACGGGCGGCACGCACCTTCAGACGGTAGTTAACGTACTGCTCCAAGAAATCTTTGTAGGCTGCGATCGAGTCGGTGGATGGGGTATCCGTTTGGTTTGCGTTCACGTACGCTTGCTCGAATTCAGAAAGCGTAAGGGTGGTGTCGCCGAAGGTGGCGACGACCGGATTGTTTGCCTTGTTTTCCGACCCTTCAGAGGAGGTGTCGGTCGTCCCGGTACTGCCGCCACACCCGGCGACCACGAGGAGGGGGCTGAGTAGAAGGAATAGGAAAAGGGGGCGGCACCGAGCCATGTCCGGGAAAGACAAATTCGAGAATTGTCGAGTGAAACCGTCGAGGGAGTAGAAGGCGATCAGCCCGTAAAGACCTGTCGACTTTGCAACGACAAAAATCAGTGGGTAATGAGACCATCGTCAGAATGCAACACGGAAGCGGTCGTTTCGTCGGGTCCCGTTCTGTCAGCAATTCGGGCTCAGATTTCAACGGGCTTTACGCTGGAGAGACGTAATTTCTAGCTCAGGTGCAATCGGGGCGATCCGTCAGAGGGGGGGCAGTCTTCGTTGGATCTGGGGAGGAAGCGGGTCTGTCTGGATGGAGAGTAAGGCAGGACGTTCAACCACTTTCGCAAAGCCCCTGCCAATTTGTTGAGACGGAGGAACCGGGTCGTTCCCCTTTCCTAACAACGGATGGCAAAAGAGGCGGGCCTGCCGCCTTCATGCCGGGAATCGTTTCAGAACCCGAACATTGCTTCTCATCACACGAGTTGATCAGTGGTCATGGCTACCCACGACGGTCCTGTTCGCGTGCGCTTCGCACCGAGTCCCACCGGCCTGCTCCACATCGGTGGACTTCGAACTGCACTCTATAATTACCTCTTCGCCCGCAAGCACGACGGCGATTTTGTATTGCGGATTGAGGACACGGATCGCAGCCGGTACGTCGAAGAGGCCGAGGAGGATATTGTCTCGGCGCTTGAATGGACCCATCTCGACTACGATGAGGGGCCGGAGCGAGGCGGCGAGCACGCGCCTTATCGCCAGTCCGAGCGTGGGCGGCTCTACCGGAAATATGCGCAAAAACTCGTGGACGCGGGAGCGGCCTACTACGCCTTCGACACGGAGGAAGAGCTGGCTGAGATGCGGGAGCAGGCCGAAGCCGACGGCACTGTAGCCTACGATGCCTCCACCCGGCGGGATATGCGCAATTCATTGACGATGGCACCGGAGACGGTGGAGCGCAAGATCAACGATGGGGACGACTACGTCATACGGCTCAAGGTCCCGCGCCAGCGGACCGTTCGGTTTGGGGATGAAATTCGCGGAACGGTTTCGTTCGAGACGTCCGAGATTGACGATCAGGTGCTCCTGAAGTCCGACGGGATGCCGACCTATCACCTCGCCAACATCGTGGACGATCACTTGATGGAGATTTCGCACGTGATCCGAGGCGAAGAGTGGCTTTCCTCAACCCCGAAGCACGTGCTGATGTACGAGGCGCTGGGCTGGGAGCCCCCGACGTATGCGCATCTGCCGCTCATTATGAGTCCGGAGGGGGGGAAGCTCTCGAAGCGGGACGCCAATCGGCTCGGCATTCCGGTGTACGTTCAGGATTACAAAGAGGCAGGGTACGAGCCGGAGGGCCTCATCAATTTCCTGGCCCTGCTGGGGTGGAATCCGGGCACGGAGCAGGAGCTCTTTTCCATCGACGAGATGGTCGACGCCTTTTCGCTCGACAGGGTGGGGGCCAGTGGCGTGCAGTTTGATCTCGACAAGCTCCGCTGGGTGAACGAGCACTACGTCCGCGACCTATCGCTCCAGGCGCTTGCCGAGCGCGTCCGTCCGGTTGTAGAGGAGGAAGGCTACGAGATAGGCGACGAGCGTCTTCAGGAGATTGGCTCGCTGGTGCAGGAGCGGGTGCAGGTGGCTCCGGAGGTCGTGACGGAGAACCGCTATTTCTTCGAGGACCCGGACGAGTATGAGGAGGAGGGCGTCGAGAAGCGGTGGAAAGACGAGTCGGCCGATCTGCTTTTGAAGTACGCCGATCGGCTGGAGAATTTGGAGGACGACGAGTTCGACACGGACACGATTGAGACGGAACTCCGCGACTTGGCCGACGAGGAGGACGTGGGGGCTGGGGCGATTATTCACCCTGCTCGACTCTCAGTGAGCGGGCGCTCGTATGGGCCGGGCGTGTTCGGCCTGATGGCCGCCGTCGGACGGGAGGCCTGCATTCGTCGGATGCGAGTGGCGGTCGAGCGGCTCGGATAGAGGGGGAAAGGTCGGGTGAAGTCTGTTAGGCTCCTCCACCTTCGCGGCTTCCAAAAATCGATACTATTCCTCAAGCTGGTCCTGCAGAAGACTGCGGGCCAGTTCGGGGTTCGCAGAGCCGTTGGTGGCCTGCATAACCTGGCCCATGAAGAAGCCGATCAGGTTCGTCTCGCCGTCTCGGTACCGGTCAACCTCGTCGGGATTGTCGGCGAGCACGTCCTCGATTATGTCCTCAAGAGCCTCAGTGTCGTCGACCCGACGAAGGTCGTGGTCCTCGACGATGGCCTGTGGGTCACCGCCGCCATCAAGCATCTCGTCGAAGACATTGCTCGCCCCTCGATTCGTAATTTTGTCGGTGTCGACGAGACGCACGAGCTTCGCGAAGGCGTCGGGTCCAAACGGGAGCGTGTCTATGGACCGGTCCTTCAGTTCGGCGAGAAGATCGTTTACGACCCAGTTGGCCACCGGCTGCGGTGCATCATATGTCTCCAGTGCTGTCTCAAAGAAGTCGGCCAGTGCATCATCACCCGCAATCGTGGCGGCAGCCTCTCGATTCACGCTCAGCGTTTCGTGATACCTTTCAAATCGGGCACGTTGATTATCTGAAAGAAGCTCAACAGGATCGCTTTTGCCCTCCAGGGAGCGTTCCCGCTGACGCTCTTTCTGTCGCTCTTTTTCCTTCCGCTGCCGTTCTAACTCTTCTCGGGAGAGACGACTGTCGTCACCGCCCCACGTATCACGCAAGGACACAATCTGGTTAAACACAAGGCGATCCACCGTAGAGTCGTCGGGATCAAGCCAGTAGTAGCCCTGGCGGACGAACTGCACGCGGGTGTCGTCGGGGTCTTCCGCCGCGGCCGGTTCAAGAATCCCCTCCTTGATCGTGAGCGAGTCGGGATTGAGGTGTTCGGTGAAGTCTTCCTCGCCGCCGTCGGGGGCAGGCACGTCGAATAGGCGGTCGTAGACGCGGGCTTCGAAGGACACACCGTGAGAGGCGGAGACCCAGTGTAGCGTGCCTTCTGGAGACCGGCCGTCGGGTGCAGTGCCGCCGCGCGTCTCCGGATCTACGGTGCCGCGCAACTCCACAATTTTGCCCTCTTCGTTTTCCACGACCTCCTCGCAGGTAAAGAAATACCCGTGGCGGAGGCGTACCTCGCGGCCCGGGGCCAGTCGAATAAAGTCGTCCGGGGGATCTTCTCGGAAGTCGTCGCGCTCGATGTACAGCTCACGGGTAAAGGGGACCTCCCGTGTGGCTTCCTTGTCGATGTCGCGGGGCCAGTGCGACGCCTCGATCCAGTCGACCTCGTCTTCGTCAAAGTTGGTGACGGTGACTTTTAGCGGGTCGAGCACCGCCATGACGCGGGGGGCCTTCGTCTTCAGGTCGTCGCGGAGAACGTGCTCGAAGTGGCTCATCTCCACCCGGCTCTGGGAGCGCGTCACGCCTACTTTGCGGCAAAACGAGCGAATCGCACTGGGCGGTACGCCCCGGCGCCGCAGGCCCGCGATGGTAAAGAGGCGGGGATCGTCCCACCCGCTCACGTGGCCCTCGTCTACGAGGCGGAGCAGGCGGCGCTTGCTGAGGATCGTGTAGTAGAGATTGAGTCGATTGAACTCGTACTGCCGGGGGCGGGAGGGGATCTCCTCCTCTTCCAGGCAATGCTCCATCACCCAGTCGTAGACGCGGCGGTTGTTGTCGAACTCCAAGGTGCAGAGCGAGTGTGTAATATCCTCGATCGCGTCTTCCAGCGGGTGGGCGTAGTCGTACATCGGGTAGATGCACCAGTCGTCCCCCTGCCGGTAGTGGTGCGCATGTTTGATGCGGAAGAGGAGGGGATCCCGCATGATCATGTGCGGCGAGCTCATGTCGATCTTCGCGCGCAACACGTGCTCCCCGTCCTCGAATTCGCCATCCCGCATCTTGCGAAAGAGCTCGAGGTTCTCCTCAACCGAGCGGTCGCGGTAGGGGGAGGGGGTGCCCGGCTCGTCCACCGTGCCACGATACTCCCGAATTTCCTCCTCATCAAGACTGTCGACGTACGCGTCGCCCTGCTTGATGAGCTTGACGGCGTACTCGTAAAACTGCTCGAAGTAGTCGGAGGCGTAATACTCGTGCTCTTCCCAGTCGTAGCCCAGCCACTCCACGGCATCCTTAATGGCCTCGACGTACTCTGTACTCTCCGTCTCCGGATTGGTGTCGTCAAAGCGGAGGTGGCACCGAGTGTCCGCCTGATCGGCGTAGTCGTGCTTGATGCCGAAGTTGAGGACGATCGACTTGGCGTGGCCAATGTGAAGGTACCCGTTCGGCTCGGGGGGGAAACGGGTCACGACCCGATCGCCGTAGGTCCCTTGCTTCAGGTCCTCGTCAATGATGTCGTAGATGAAGTTGTCTCGGTCGGAGGACGTGGGAGTGTCCGAGTCGGGATCAGTCGTGTCAGTCGGCACAGGAAAAGGGGTTGATCAAAGGTACGAGAGTCCCCGCCAGAGGGAGAGTACCGTTCGGTCTACGACTACAGAAAGTTCCCGTGCCAGAGTGTGTAGCAAGCAAGTGGGCAGGAAATAGAGTTGAAAACTGTGCGGCCGTAAGGTTACGGGGACTCGAACGGCGAGCAAGCGTAAGACCCCTCGCGGAGGAGGGAGGCACACCCAAAATTGGCAGGGGCGTCTGAAATCGATCCGCTCCGCACACGACGGGCGATAAACGACCCTGAAGAGCGTGATCGTGCCTGTGCTCGGGAGACGTCCCAGGTGGGGCGGTACACCGAACCGGTAAACCGACCATCCTCAATCTCACCGGTGATGCGGAAACGGTTGAGGTTCATTTCCATGTGCGACCCGTGCAGGCTGATGTGAGCGTCTATCTGGCCCCGCCAGCGATCGTTGAAGCGACCCACGAGTTGGCCGTCGGTCATTTGAATCTGAAGGGTCCCCTGCTGGAGGGTACTGATGCCGTTGGTCTCATACTTCCAGGTGCCGAGTACCTGCGCCCGATCGGCGGCGATTTCCTCCGCCGTACGGGAAGAGGCACATCCGGCCAGTCCCCAGAACAGGACGAGGCTGATGGCGAGAATCCATCGACACCGCAACCCGAATGGTTGAAGCGCAGGCAAGAACATGGGACGAACGGCGCTCGACACTGGCAGGCAGGTACAAAGAGAACGGCGCTTCGAATATAAAGATTTGATGAGGCGGAGGTTTCGGGAAGAGCTTTTGATTCGAGGGTCAGATTTAGAGTAATTGCCCCCCAAATCTGCTTCTCGGAGAAAGCAGAGCATTCAAGCCGCGGAGATCAATGCGGCCAACTTGGTGGGGGGGCTACTCGTGGGGCCCCCGGTGGATCTCAAGCAACTTCTCAGCGGCCGCGAAGGAACTGAGTTCGCCATTGAGCACGGCGGCCTCAATCTTGTCCCGGCGCGCCTCTACGTCCGGGTTGGAGAAAAAGTCTTCCTGCAGGCGCTGCTCGATGGTCTGATACATCCAGTGCCGCGCCTGCCGTCGCCGTTGCGCCTCGAAGAAGCCCGATTGCTGCATCTCCGTTTGATAGTCCTCGATAGCCTGCCACACTTCGTCGATCCCTTCACCCGTCTGGCCCGAGCAGGTGAGGACGGGCGGCTGCCATCCGGACTCGGGCTCGCCAAGGAGGTGGAGGGCCTTTTCGTATTCGGCGCGGGCGTCCTCCGCGGCGATGCGGTTCTCCCCGTCGGCCTTGTTGATGGCGATGGCATCGGCCATCTCCACGATGCCCCGCTTGATGCCCTGCAGTTCGTCGCCAGCCCCGGCCAGGGCGAGGAGGAGGAAGAAGTCAACCATCGAGCGCACTTTCACCTCCGACTGTCCGACGCCTACCGTCTCGACGAAAATTACGTCGAAGCCGGCGGCTTCGCAGAGAAAGATGGTTTCCCGCGTCTTGCGAGCCACGCCGCCGAGCGTGCCGGCGGTGGGAGAAGGCCGGATGTAGACGTCGTCGTAGGAGGCAAGGGTGCCCATCCGGGTCTTGTCCCCGAGGATGCTTCCCTTGGATCGCTCGCTCGACGGGTCCACGGTGAGTACGGCGAGGCGGTGCCCATCCTCGATCAACTGCGGCCCGATGCTCTCGATGAATGTACTCTTGCCGACGCCTGGTACGCCGGTGACGGCCACGCGGATGGAGTTGCCCGCTTTAGGTAAAACATGATCAAGAATCAAACGCGCCTTTTCCTGATGTTTGGCACGTGTGCTTTCGAGGAGAGTGATGGCCTGGCTCAACACGACCCGGTCTCGATCAAGAATGCCTTCCACGTAGTCGTCTACAGTCTTGGACTCTCGGCGGCTCGAGTCCGTACGGGCGTCGAGATTCGGGTTCAGGCTCGATACCTCTCCGGGCGATGGGGAGGAGGAGAGGGCACTCTCTGGTTCTTCTGAGCCGGTCATGAGAAAGTGAACATCAGCGACTGAAGCTTGACGATCGCGGCGATTAGCACTTCCAGATTCATAACAGCATTTGATCTGAACTAATAGGTCATACTCCAGCGGGTACATCTTTGGGATATTGATCCATGAGCACGTCGAGGATTTGGGCGGCGGCTTCGGCGATGTTTGTGCCGGGGCCGAAGATCCCGGCCACGCCCTGATCGTACAGTTCCTCGTAGTCGCCGTGGGGGATGACGCCGCCGACCACCACGAGGATGTCATCGCGCCCGTAGTCTGCCAAAGCGTCAATTACCTCCGGAACCAGCGTCTTGTGCCCGCCGGCGAGACTGGAGACGCCGAGAATGTGCACGTCGTTCTCGATAGCCTGCCGGGCCACCTCGTCGGGCGTCTGGAAGAGCGGGCCGATATCCACGTCGAAGCCCATGTCGGCGAAGGAGGTGGCGATGACCTTCGCCCCGCGGTCATGCCCGTCCTGTCCCATCTTCGCCACCATCAGGCGTGGGCGGCGGCCGGCCCGCTTGGCAAACTGGTCAGCGAGACGACGTGCCTTCTTGAACGAGTCATGTTCGCGGACCTCCGACGCGTAGACGCCCGAGATCGACTCCGTTCGGGCCGTATGCCGACCGTAGACCTTTTCCATCGCCTCGGAAATCTCACCAAGCGTCGCTCGAACGCGGGCCGCCTCCACGGTTCGGCGCAAGAGATTTCCGTCGCCCGTCTCCGCGCACTCGGTGATGGCATTGAGTGCGTTTCGGACAGCCGCGTCGTCGCGGTCCTCTTTGATCTGGTCCAGCCGCTTCAACTGCTTGCGACGGACGGCCTCGTTGTCCACCTCTAACGTCTCGATCGGCTCGGTCTGCTCGGGCCGGTAGTCGTTGACGCCCACAATGGTCTCTTCACCTGTGTCGATCCGGCCCTGCTTGCGAGCGGCGGCCTCCTCGATTCGGCGCTTGGGCAGGCCCTCCTCGATGGCGTTCGTCATGCCGCCCTCGTCCTCAACCTCCTGAATATGCGTCCAGGCGCGGCGGGCGAGTTTGCCGGTGAGGCGCTCGACGTAGTAGGAGCCGGCCCACGGATCGATGGCGTTGGTGATGTCCGTCTCCTCCTGTAGGTAAAGCTGCGTGTTGCGGGCGATGCGGGCGGCGAAATCGCTGGGGAGGGCAATGGCCTCGTCCAGCGCGTTCGTATGCATCGACTGCGTGCCGCCGAGGGCCGCGGCCATCGCCTCGATGGTCGTTCGGGCGACATTATTGAACGGATCCTGCTCAGCGAGGCTGTAACCGGAGGTCTGGCAGTGGGTGCGCAGCGCCATGGATTTCGGGTTGTCCGGATCGAACTGCTTCACGAGCTTTGCCCACAGCATGCGCCCGGCCCGCATCTTGGCAATCTCCATGAAATGGTTCATCCCGATGGCCCAGAAGAAGGAGACGCGCGGTGCGAAGTCGTCAATCTCCAAACCGGCATCAAGCCCGGTGCGGAGGTATTCGAGCCCGTCGGCGAGCGTGTAGGCCAGCTCCAGGTCCGCCGGGGCCCCGGCCTCGTGCATGTGGTAGCCGCTCACCGAGATGGCATTGAACTTCGGCATCTCCT
>CAZTDC010000073.1:0-11282 GCA_964612165.1 uncultured Salinivenus sp. | reverse complement strand
GTATACTGCTGTCGCAGGTCGTCACCGATCTCTTCGGTGAAGCTCTTCGTCATGCTCTCGATCTTCGTTTCCAGGTTAGACGCCAGATCCCCTCGGGCCCCATTCATGGCCTTGTCGATGGCAACCTGCATCTTCTGGGACGTGGCCGAATTGGCCGCATAGAGGTAACTCGGGTCCTCAGGCGTGTTTAGGTACCATTCAGGCACGTTGCTGGGATCGTCCGGATTATTTCCACACCCAACGAGGGCAACGCCGAGAAGCAAGAGACCGAAAAGTCGAACCCCAGTTCGCATGTTCTGAATCACGTGTTTTAGCATAGTCAAGGATGGAGATGATGAGTGAGTAGATTTACGTAGCAATCAAGCAGCGCGCCCAATTCGAGCCCGACTGCTCTTCGTAGACGTGAAAATCTTATTTCTAGCACTTCCCCGCCGGGCGTGTGTTTCTCAAATTGCCCAGTCCTATGGGTAGATATCGCCCTCATTGCCGTGTTTCAGGAATCCGTCGACGACAGCCGATCACGCAACTGTGTCAAAAACGTCCGGAGCTCCTGAAGATCTTCCCGAAACCGGTGACGAGCCTCGTCACGCTGAATGGCCTGTTTTGCCCCAGCGATGGTGTATTTCTCGTCCTTCAGCAGATATCGAATTCGCTCGACGGTGGCCACATCTTCCTCTGTGTAAATCCGACGTCCAGCCCGATTTTTCCGCGGACTGAGCACGTCGAATTCCTGCTCCCAATACCGAAGCACGTGCGGCTCGTACCCGACGAGGTCGCTGACCTCTCCGATCGAATAGTACAGTTTTTCCATCTCGGAGTCAGGCATTATCAGATTTCGGATCTAGGGCTCTCTTCCGGGTATATGTGAAGCCGTATTCATTGAGCAAAACGTAACAGCACTCGGAAAGCGGACGCTCAATGGTCGCCTACGCCCCCACGAGTTCAAATGTAGACCCTACGACCGGGTCCTTCTCCACTTCAATGCGAACGGGAAACGCCTGCTTGAGACGATTAAGATGGGTTATGACAAGAATCTTTGCAAAATCCGTGCGAATCGCCTGGATGGCTTCCACTAGGCGTTCGATGCCCTTCTCGTCCTGTGTGCCGAAGCCTTCGTCGATGACAAGGGTCCGCACGCGCACCCCGCTCCGTTCGGCCAAAAGCTGTGCAAGAGCAACTCGTAGTGCAAAATTTACACGGAAGCTCTCGCCCCCGGAAAACGTCTCGTAAGGGCGCGGCACACCTTGCTCGTCTGTAATGATGATTTCGAGGGTCTCCTTTGTGCCGCCGCTCTTTTTCTCTTTGAGGGTTTCTAAGCGCACGTGCATCCGCCCATCCGTCAGGCGATCCAGGATCGCATTGGCTCGCTCTTCAATCTCCGGAAGCGTTTCTTCGATTATGAGGGAGGGAATGCCGTGCTTCCCGAACGCGGTACGGAGGTGATCGTAGAGATTTCGCTCTCGCTTGCATTCTTCACGTTCAGCTTTGGCCTCCTCCAGCGCCTCTCGGTCCTGTTCGGCCTGGTCAAGGCGCTCAGTCAGCATCCCGAGGCGTTGCTGGGCCTCATTGAGGGCTTTTTCCGCCTCCTCGACGGCCTTCGCCTTTGCGTCAATCTGCTGGTCGAGTGCCTCTTTCCCCTCGATCTCTTCCTGTAGCTGCGTCAGCTGCTCTTGGGCACCGGAACGTTCGTCCTGAAGCGTCTGAATCCGCTCCTCGATCTGCTCGCGCTGCTCTTGCCACTCATCACGGTTATTCTTGGCGTGCTTCAGCTCGCTAACGCGTTCTTCAATACCGCTCAGCTCTGTCAGCGCCTCCCGCACCTCCTGAAAGCGCTCCGGGTCAAAGTCCACATCGTCAAGCTGGTCTTCAAGTTCGTCGATGCGTTGCTTGAGATCAGAGAGCGCCGCGCCCTCGTCAAGCTCCTCACGGAGCCGCTGTATCTCCTGGTCATGCTCCTCAATCTTACGCTGAAGCTCGTCTCGACGTCCCTCCAGCTCGTTCAGTTCACGGAGGCGGTCGGTGTAACGATCAATCTGGACGGCGCGGTTTTGAAGCGTTTCGTAGGCATCGGAGTCGAAGCGGAGGCCGGCCAGCCGCTGGGCGCACCACTGCCATTGACGGCGATGCCGCCCGCCATACGTGCGCCTCTGAAGCTGCTTTTGCAGTTCCCTAGCGCGCTTAGTGTGGCGCTCGAGTTCCTCCGAGGTTTCGTCCAAAGTCCGTCGCTGCTCCTGCACCGTCGCCAGCTTCCCATCCAGATCCTCTAGTTCGCGTCGCTGTTCTCGCAGTTGTGCGTACTGCTGACGGAGTTCGTCGCGGCGGGCTTTTTTTTGCTTAAGTTGCTGCTGATGCTCCTGAATAACCGTGTCCAGCTCATCGATGCTTTCCTGAAAGGTCGTCTCCACCTCTTTCCTGTGATCGGGGGTGAGCTCAGTCCCACAGGTCGGACACGTTGGGCCCTGCGCCTCCCGAAACCGAAGTAGCTCAGACTGCTCCTGCTCGCGCTCCTCCCGTTTCGCCTCCAGCTGCCCGGCGAGTTCCTGGACGGCCTCCGCCACCTGCTTGCCCTTCGCCTCGATGGTGCGGAGCCGCTCGTCGAGGGCCTCTCGCTCTTCCCTTTTTGCTTGAAGCGCGTCGATCTTCTCCTCCAGGGCATCCGTTTTTTGAACGGCCTCCCGTTCGGTTTTAATTTGCTGCTGTAGCGTTTCGAGCTCGCCCTGGAGCTGCTGCCGAACGCCCACAAGCTCGCGCCGTGCTTCCTCTTTCTTCCGCCGGAGCTGCTCCCGCCGCCGTCGAGTCGCCTCCATCTCTCTAACGCGCTGCCGCGCTGCCTGCGTCCGGCGAAGGGACTCCTCTACTGCTGTTCGCTTCGCGAGCTTCGACTCGCACTCGTCGAGGTTCTGTTTAAATCCATTCCGCTCCACCTTGAAGCGATCGAGGCGTCGCTCCAGTTCGTTCGTGCGTTCCCGGAGGGTCGCCTTCTTTTTCTCGATCTGCTTCTCGATGCCTCGGTGCAGGTCCCGCTTCTCATCGAGGGCATTGCGCTCCTCCTGCAACGCCTGATAGCGTTCATGGGCCTCGCGGATCTCATCGCTCTTTTCGAGAAGCTCATCCGCCTGATCGATTCGTTCCGAAAGCGCCTCTGACTCCTCGCGCTGTTCCGCCAAGCGTGCCTCAAGATCATCAATGGAGTCCTCTACAGCGTCGACTTCTCGCATTTTGGCCTCCAGATCGGCTCGCTGCTGGGTAAGCGCTTTCTCCTCCTGCCGCAGCTCGGACAGCGCCTCCTGTTTTTCCTGAACGGCGTCCTGAGCCGCCTCCCGTTCCTCCGTCCACTCCTCCACGTCGGCAAGGGCCTCCTGAAGGCGCTCGACCTCGGCTTCGACGCGCTGCTGCCGGTTCTTCGCTTCCCGCCAGCGGTCGCGGGCCCGGCCCTCCAGCGTTTCGTACCGACTGAGGTTAAGGATGCTGACAAGGATCTCCTTGCGCTTGCTCGGGCTCTTCTGCGTGAACTCGTCTGAGCGGCCCTGTAGCAAAAACGCCGAGTTGATAAACGTGTCGTAGTCGATGCCCAGCGCATCGTCGATTCGAGCCTGGGTCTCACGCTGGGTGGTTCCGGTAAGAGGCCGATACGCGTCATCCTCCGGCGCGTAAAGCTGAAGCTCAAGGTCCGAAGACGTCGTCTTGCCCGTCTCTGACCGGGAGAAGGATCGGGTGATCCGGTAGCGGGCCTCCTCCAGGTCAAAGGTGAAGGTCACCTCCATGTGCCGACTCCCGATGCGGATAAGCTCGTCATCCGGCTTGCGCTTCCCGCTGGATTTCCGGGCCTCTCCCCAGACGGCCCACGTCATGGCATCGAGCAGGGCCGACTTGCCCTCGCCATTCCCGCCTGAAAGGCAGGCGACGTCAAACGCGTCGAAGTCAAGGGGCGGGGCCTCTGTGCCATAGCTCAGAAAATTTTGGAGTTCGAGACGAACAGGAACCATCCGCTGCAGACACTACAAATCCTGGTGCGAATCAACTTTCGAACGGAAGCCGCAGAAGCCAGATCCAACAAGAGACCGGATGCGTGATGAGTGACCGCTTGGGATGGCCCCCCGACTCTCAAGATTGGCACAGCGGCGGGCTGGAAACGAACCTTGCACGCAGATTGCCGACGGGATCCGCCGACCAAAATTCGTTACCGAAACTCAATCGGCGTGACACTGACGATAACTTCAATGCCATCCGACAGTCCATTCTCACCGAGATAGGAAACTACCTCCGACTCGACCGCATCGGCAATTTGAGCGCGTTGCGGAGCCGACACGGAATCGTCTACCGCTGCGACTACGTGGTCTTCCCCCTCCATGTCCAGCTCCGTGGTGATACGCTCTCGGGGCGCTCCCGGGACCCGTCCCGTCACAAGCCCCACCTCAACCGACAGGTCGTAGTCCCCAACTGATTTCGACTCCAGGGGTGACCTCGCCTTCTTTTCGACGGCCTGTCGGATGGTTTGAGCCAGATCGGGATGGACGCGCTCATTCCGACGCACGACGGCGTGGAGCGAGTCGAGATCCGAATCCTCGGTAACGTGGAGGTCGATCGTGATTGTGCTTCCAACAACGGGCATAGGGCTGAAGGAGTGGGAATGAAGTCATCCGCATGAAGGAGATGCAGCGGGTCACAGGAATTAACTTTATGGATTCATTGCATCTTTTCAATTTCTGAACCGTCTCAGAGTGTGTAGTCCGTTATCAATCTGCCCTTTCTGCCCATGCCTGCCTCCTCTCCGGCCCTCCAAACCACGCACTCCGGCCTTGATCGCCGCCTCGTGCCCTACCGCCTCTGGGAAAAAGCCAAGACCCTCGGTACCTGGGACCCGGCCGACATATGCTTTTCTGAAGATTCGGCCGACTGGGCAAGGCTCACTGAGCAGGAGCGCGACCTGCTCTTGCGCCTCACGGCCCAGTTTGAGGGCGGCGAAGAATCGGTGACCCGGACCCTCCTCCCCTTGCTCCACCGAACGGCAAAGGAGGGGCGGATCGAAGAGGAGATGTTTCTCACCTCCTACCTCTGGGAAGAGGCCAAGCACGTCGAAGGCTTCGATCGGTTTCTACGAGAGATCACCGAGACGGATGGCGACCTGGAGACCTACTTCACAAAACCCTACCGTCAATTAGTCCTGGAGGAGCTCCCCTCCTCCCTCGCCCGTCTCCATACCGACGACAGTCCAGAAGCCCTGGCGGAGGCGTCTGTCACCTACCAGATGATCGTCGAGGGCGTGCTTGCTGAAACGGGCTACTCAGCCTACCACACTGTGCTCCGCGAGCAGGACCTATTGCCGGGAATGCAGGAGTTCATTGGTCTCGTGCAGCGCGACGAGAGCCGACACGTAGCGTATGGCGTCTTCCTTCTCTCTCGCCTCGTGGCCGAACACGGAAACCAACTGTGGACGACAATCGAGGACAGGATGAACGAACTGCTGCCCCTGGTCCTCAACCACATCCAGGCCACACTGGCCCACTACGAGGATCCGATCCCGTTCGGCGTCACAGTTGATCAGTTCATCGAGATTGGCAGCGCGCAGTTCGAAAAACGGCTGGCGCGGATTGAACGGGCGCGGTCCCAATCACTCGCCGACATATTGTATAGAAACCTAGACGCCGACGCGGACCGAACGTCCGACACGCGCCCGGCTCCCCCCCCAGACGAGTAGGCCCTCCTTCGGACCCAACGATGTAACAGACCGGGGACCAGCTCAATGACTCGCTTTCGACGTATCGTTCCGCTGAATCTGAGACTGAATTTTGGGACGTATGCTGGTTCCAAACGTCTCAGAGGCACGCTCCGCCGCCGGCAGATACGGGGATGCAGCGTCAAGTGTCTTCGGAAGGGCACTCGCCACCGGCGAGTAGAGTACCGATTTCTGGCGGGTTTTCTCCTGCGGCATCTCCATGCCCGACAGGACCAAAAACAGCACGCTTAGCAGCAGCGCGGCTTTGAAGCCCCCGAGCGCGCCGCCCGCCGCGCGGTTCACGAGCGAAAGCGAGAGCGTCTCGAGAACACTTTCCAGGAAACGAGACAGCGCTAGAAAAAGCAGCTGCACCCCCACGAAAATGACGATAAACCCAGCGATCGGCCCGGCCGCCTCGGAGAGACCAAGGCTCGACACGATGAGGCCCCCAACCGGATGCATGAGTTGGACCGAGAGAAAGAAGGCCACCACCAGCCCGAGCAGGCTCGCTACTTGACGAACAGCCCCGACCATAAAGCCCCGGATGAGACCGCCGGTGAGCACGATGAGAATGAACCAGTCGAGAGCGGCGAGATTCATGACGAGACAGTCCCGCGTCGATCAGCAAATCAGGAATCGCAGTTCCAGAAAGCCGCTAATCCTAAAATCCAAGGCGTTTGTTGCAACCTGTGTTGCTTCTACGGTACGAATTTTAGAAGCCATGCGAAGTGATGATCGCTACGTTCCGGCCCTGAACGTAGCACAGCAAATGGAGGATTTCGAGCCGATCAGCTTCTCTTTCCAACTCTCAACAGATGCCGGGGTTGAATCACTGAGATGTAACGACGAAATCGTCTGAGGTTCAGACGGATGCCGAGCTCGCCCGAGAGATCCGGGGCTACTCTCCGAGCAACCTCTTCACCATTTCCTGTACGCGACTTCCGTCCACCCGCCCACGAAGTTGATCCATGGCCCGTCCCATCACGGGTCCCATGTCGGCCATCGACTCCGCCCCCACGTCCTCAATGATGTCCTCGAGTTGTTCTTTTAGCTCCGCATCTGATAGTTGAGACGGCATGTACTCGTCCAACACGTCGAGCTCCTCTTGCTCCTGCTGCACAAGATCATCGCGACCCGCCTCCTCGTACTGTTCGATCGAATCCTCGCGCTGGTTGACCTGCTTCCGCAACACAGCCAGCTGATCCTGTTCGCTCAGGATCGTCTCAGCCCCGTCCTCACGTTGATCGATTTCTTTGTTTTGAAGGGCCGCACGGAGCGACCGCAGGGTGCGCAGGCGGACTTTGTCTTTGTCCCGCATGGCCTGCTTGAGGTCCTCGTTGAGACGATCGAGGAGAGAGTCGGTGTCGGACATGAGAAAGAAGCGTTTGGTATTGTAAGTTTGATAGACGGCTCAACATGAGCAGTAAAAATCATACACTCTCCCCCTCCAATCGGTCCTTCCAATCCGTGCGAAAGCGTTAAACATTTCCCCGAAGCGGAGCCCCTCCTCGATTAGAAACAGAAAGGGGCGTCCCATTGGATTCACGGCTCGGAAAAGCGATCTGCATCAACATGCTTGTCGAGCCACTCGCGCGCCTGCCGCCGGACAGCCACCGCGTCGGACGCGGCACAGGCCTCTTCGGCCAAAGCGGCTGCGTCGTCCTGCTCGATTTCGGTGATGATCCGCTTTACAACCGGCAGGGACGGCGATGCGACGCTGAGCTCATCGAGGCCGAGCCCCAATAGGATGGGCACCGCGGATGCATCGCTGGCAATCTCCCCGCAAAGCGCAACGGGCGTGTCCGTGGCGCGCCCCGCCTCAACGGTCCGTTTCACAAGACCAAGGACAGCGGGATGAAGCGCGTCGAAGCGGTCGGCCACAAGGTCGTTGCCTCGATCGACGGCAAGGACGTACTGTGTCAAGTCGTTGGTGCCGATTGACAAAAAGTCGGCCACCTCAGCAAAGACTGGAGCCTGCAGGGCGACGGAGGGCACTTCCACCATGACCCCAATCGGCAGGTCCGGATCGTGCGGCACGCCCTGCGCGTCCAGCCGCTCGACCTCTTCAGTGAAGAAGGATCGTACCCGGCGGACCTCGTCGAGATGTGCCACCATCGGCAATAGTACGCGGAGCGATCCCTTGGCATTGGCGCGAAGAAGCGCGCGAATCTGCGGACGAAGGAGTTGCTCCGGGCGGTCAAGTAGCACCCGAATGCCGCGCCAGCCGAGGAAGGGATTGTTCTCCTGCTCAGCAAAGGGAAGGAGCTTGTCTCCACCCAGATCGAGGAGGCGAACGGTAGCGCCGTGTTCTCCGGTCGCCTCGGCAGCCTGCCGGTACACGTCCGTCTGCTCGTCTTCCGTGAGCGCACCTTCCCTCCCCCCGAGAAAGAGCATCTCCGTTCGCATGAGGCCGATTCCCTCCGCCCCGTAGCCGTCAAGGGTGTCGAGGGCCTCTCCAAACTCAACGTTCGCCCGCAGGGTAATTCGGTGACCATCGGTCGTTTCCGCGGGCTGGCCGGCGAGGTGGTCCTGTTCGTCGGCGAGGGACTGAGGCTGGGCTCGGCGTCTTCGGTACAGCTCTAGCGTGTCCGCAGTGGGGTGCACAAGGAGACGCCCCCGAAGGCCGTCGATAATGACTCGATCATGATCAGAAACGATGTCGGTCGCCCTCTCGGCCCCCACAACGGCAGGCAGATTCAGGGCCCGCGCAATGATAGATACGTGGGAGGTGCGGCCCCCGCGGTCCATCACGAAGCCGAGCATGCCGTGCCGACTGAACCGAACCACGTCGGCCGCTGTGAGCCGGTCCGCCACCACGATGGAATTGCGCTCTATAGTAGCCACGGCCTTTCCTTGCTGCAACGCCTGCAAGAGACGGCTTTGGAGCTCCTCCAGATCGTTCGCCCGTTCCCGGAGGTACTCGTCCTCACTGTCTTCGAGACGGCGTCGATGTGCCTGCAGGACCGTCGCGAGGGCGTGAGCCGCCGACTCATGCTCCTCCTGAACGCGCCGCCGGACGGCCCCGAGGAACTCTTCGTCACGAAGCATCATCTCCTGTGCGTCGAAAATGGCCTCCCCGGCGGGATCAAGCTTGTCCGCCGCCACCGAACGCGCCGTTTCGATCTCTTCCTTCGCCCGCTGCAGGGCTTCATCAAACAAATCCAGCTCAGCCGACACGTCATCGGGGTCGATCTCGGCCTCTGTCACGTCCGGTGTAGTGACCTGATAGCGATAGACAGCCCCAATGGCGATGCCCGGTGCAACTCCCACTCCCTCAATGACCTGCTCGGCAGACGAGGGCGCCTCTTGGGACGAATGGGTATCCGAGGCCGGGTCACTCATGGTGGATGAAGTAGAAGCAGATAATCTTTGTTGCCGCTCCGTGGAGGAAGCTGCGTTTCTCGGCGCTCCGAGCGGGCTGCTTCTCCACTCGGTGAAGGAACCCCGGAAAATTACGTGCCTCGACACTGGCTCCGGTGAGCCTTTCATCGGCTAACTGAGGGGCCGAGACGAGCCGCTATAATTCTTCCCCAAATCCATCCTCGAACAGTTCAGCGATGGCGTCGGCCGCCTCTTCCTCGTCCTCACCCTCCACTACCAGTTCGAGGGTGGCCCCCTGCTCGGCGGCGAGCGTCATGACCCCGATCACACTTTTGCCGTTGATTTCGTAGTTGTCGCGCCGAAGAAACACTTCCGAGTCAAACTGCGAGGCCGTGCTCACGAGCATTGATGCCGGTCGGGTGTGAAGCCCAGCCCGATTCCGAACGGTCACTTCGCGTTCAACCATACCGGTCCGCCAGAACGTATCTCAAAATGGAATCGAAATGTCAGAGTAGGGGACGGTCCCCCCAGACCAATCAAGAACGCGAATTTCCATCAGCGCCACGAGTCGGGAACCGTTCACAGACAGGCAAGGCGGCCTACCTGTAGGCGCAACGCCGGAAAATGTTCACCGTCCTGGGACCGGTTCCTGTCCGTACACTAACCGCAAACGCCGAATCCGAACGACTCAGTAACTGCGGGCTTCCATCTGATCGATGAGCCAGCGCAGCGACGTGCTGGCGCGCCCCTCGGGCAAAACTTGAAGCTGCTCTCGCGCCCGATCAGTATACTGTTGGACGACGTCGCGTGCATCATCGAACACTCCGAGGCGAGCCATGCGCTCACGGGCCTCAGCCACGTCCGTCTTGGGCAATCCCCCCTCCGTCATGATGCGAGCAAACCAATCGTAGTCGTCGCCCTCGGCCCGTTCGAGGGCACGAAGCGTAAGAAACGTCTTCTTCCCCGTAACCAAATCGCCCCCCACTGCCTTTCCCCAGTCGTCGCCGTCGGCCGTGAGGTCGAGAAGATCGTCTTGAATCTGAAAGGCCCGTCCCACCAACCGACCCGCCTGTTGCAGGCGATCCTGCGCTGTAGCCGACGCCCCCCCGACAATGGAACCGAGCTCGAACGCCGTCGAGAGAAGGGCGGCCGTTTTGCCGTCGATCATGTCGAGGTAGGCCTCAACCGATACGTTGGCCTCTTCCTCAAAGGCAGCGTCCAGGGCCTGCCCTCGACAAAGCTGCTCCACCATTGGGTGGTACACCTCGTAGAGCGCCTTCGTGTCCGCGTCCTCTACCTCTCCGAGCAGGTCGTAGGACAGTCCCATCATCATGTCGCCCGCCAGGATGGCCGTCCCCACGTCCCATTTCACGTGGACAGTGGGCCGTCCCCGACGCTCATCGGCCTCGTCCATGATGTCGTCGTGGACGAGAGTAAAATTGTGGAAGACCTCCACGGCAAGGGCCGCCGGAAGGGCCCGCTTCACCGACGTGTCAAAGGCCTCCGCCACTAGCAAGAGCACGGTGGGACGCACGCGTTTCCCGCCCCCCTCCAGCACGTACCTGATCGGTTCATAGAGCACACTGGGCTCTCGCTCGGCCACCAGTGCGGGCAACGCCTCATCAAGACGGGTCCGCAGGGTACCTACGTGATCGGAAGCAGTCTCGGTTGAGGGGGAGGGACACATGTAAATACAATCGCGAATGCTACAAGATTATGCGTCCGACGCACCTACTCGTTCGTCGAGCGCCGCCGTAATGCGCTCGTACACCTCCTCAATGTCTCCCACCCCGTCCACCGTAACGAGCACACCGCGCTCTTCGAAGTAGTCTTCCAGGGGCTGTGTCTCTTCTCGATAGACCTCCAGCCGGTTTCGAATGGTCTCGGGCTTATCGTCCTCGCGCTGCTTGATTAGGTCCGGATCGACATCATCGGGCGGCGGGTCGTGATCGAGGTGATAGGTTTCCCCCGTTTCCGCATGGACGCGGCGCCGGCTCAGTCGCTTCACAATCACGTCGTCCGGCACCGTCAGACTCACCACCGCATCGAGCGGTGCGTCGTTCTCTATCAAAAACTCGGTGAGCCATTCTGCCTGCTGGGTCGTGCGCGGATAGCCGTCGAGCACGAAGTCGTCGTAGTCCTGGTCGGCAATCGCGTGTTCCGCAAGCTTGCGGACCACTTTGTCGGGGACGAGTTCGCCCTTTTCGACGTAGGCCTTCGCTTCCTTGCCCACGGGCGTCTCGTT